>NZ_JALGRS010000008.1:135268-207092 GCF_022815565.1 Rathayibacter sp. VKM Ac-2926
CCGAAGGGGCGTATCGAGACCCACCCTCAAGCACTGAAGGCGCAGCCCCCGGATCACCGGGGTCTGCGCCTTCGTCGTTCCCCGCAGCCGCCCCTCAGCGCGGCTGCGCCCTCTTCACCCGGTCGACCAGCTCGCGCCAGGCCCCGTCGAGCTCCGTCTCACCGAGCCGCACCGTGTGCGTCTGCACCCGGATCTCGTAGACGAAGCGATCTGGCCGCCCGGCAGGAGTCGCCGCGGCGCGCGGCCGGTCGTCCCAGTCGAGCGAGCCGATCAGAGCGTGCCAGGCGCCCTCGTCCGGCTGCTGATCGACATCGATCCGCCAGACCCGGCGGAGCCCGGCGAAGCCGCCACTGCGCGACACGATCACATCCATGGCCGCGATCGTACGCGCCCGCCCCCACAGCATGCTGGTCGAGCAGCCCGCGCGGCGGGCGACCCTGCCACCCGCGTGGTCCGCGCAGCGGGCGCCCCTGCCACCCGCGTGGTCCGCGCAGTGTTCGCCTCATGCTGATCGAGTAGCCCGCGCAGCGGCCGTATCGAGCGGAGGAGGCGCCTTCGGCGCCAGCGCAGGGCGGGGAAGAGACTGACGTTCATGCGGGGGTGGGTCTCGATACGCCCCTGCGGGGCTACTCGACCAGCATGTCTGCGGGCGTCTCTTCCAAGTAGATCCACCACCGCCGAGAGGCGAGTCCACGGACCGGACTGCTGACGGTGGTGGGTCTCGATACGCCCCTGCGGGGCTCCTCGACCAGCAGGGGGAGGCCGCTACTCCGGCAGCGCGACCCCCACCGTCGTCCAGCCGGTGCGGACCGCCGCCTCGACCTCGGAGCCGGCGCCGAAGCGCTCGGCCGCCGCGGTCACGGTGAGCGCCGCGAAGCCCTCGAAGTCCGCCGTCGCCGTCAGCACGCCGCCGGTCAGCACGTCGTACCAGACCTGCCCCGCGCGCTCCCACGAGGGACCGCCGAGCTCGAGCGCCGCGACCGCGAAGGCGCGGTTGGGGATGCCGGAGTTGATGTGCACGCCGCCGTTGTCGTCCTCGGTGTCGACGTAGTCGGCCATCGAGCCGGGCTGCGGGTCCTTCCCGAGCACGTCGTCGTCGTAGGCGGTGCCCGGCGCGATCATCGAGCGCAGCGCGGTGCCCTGCACCTCGTCGGTGAAGAGGCCCTCGCCGATCAGCCAGCTCGCGTCCTCCGCGCTCTGGCCGGCGCCGAACTGCTCGAGCATCGCGCCGAACACGTCCGAGATCGACTCGTTGAGCGCCCCCGACTGCCCGCGGTAGACCAGGTTGGCGGTGTACTCGGTGATCCCGTGCGCCAACTCGTGGCCGATCACGCTCTGCGAGACCGTGAACCGGCGGAAGACCTGCCCGTCGCCGTCGCCGAAGACCATCCGCGAGCCGTCCCAGAAGGCGTTGTCGTAGTCCTCGCCGAAGTGCACCGTCGCGTCCAGCGGCAGCCAGGCGTCGTCGATCGAGTCGCGGCCGAAGGCCTGCTGCAGGAACTCGGACATCGCGCCGAGCCCGTCGTAGGCCTCGTCCGCCGCGGCGTCGCCGGTGGCGGGAGCGCCCTCGGTGCGCACGACGGTGCCGGGCAGGGTCTCGGTCGACTGCGCGTCCGAGATGGTCCGCTGGAGGGCGGCGACCCGCTCCGCGCGGGGTACCGGCGACGCGGTGGCGGTCGAGCGACCGGGGGAGGGCTCGCCCGGCCGGACGCGACGGAAGGGCACGTCCTGCTCGAGCGAGCGGCTGGCCGCCCGCGCGGCCCGGGCGAACGCCGGGTCGTCGAGTCGGGCGATGCGGACGAGGAGATACGGCGGCACGACTGTTCTGCTCATGGCCCGATCCTCGCACCCACCCCCGACACGGTCGCGGGCTCGCCGCTCGCGGCCCGATGCGGTAGCGGGGCGCCGCGCGCTAGCCTGGCGAGCGACGAGCGGCATCCACGGACCGGGGCGCACCCGAGGACTTGAGGCGGACATGGGCATCATCACGCGGGGCTTCTTCGGCAAGCGCGAGCAGAACCCGGACATCCCGCCGGGCCAGTACCTGGAGAAGGGCTTCCCCGTCCTCTCGATCGGGCCGACCCCGAACATCCACGAGTGGGCCTTCTCGATCGACGCCGGCCCCGCCGGGGTGCGCCGCTGGACGGCGGACGAGTTCGCCGCGCTGCCCCGCGAGGACATCCACACCGACCTCCACTGCGTCACGCGCTGGTCCAAGCTCGCGACGAATTGGCGCGGAGTCTCGGTCGACCTCCTGCTCGACGGCATCGAGAGCGACGCCGGCTTCGTGATGGCGCAGAGCTACGGCGGCTACACGACCAACCTGCCGCTCTCCGAGATCCGCGACGGCAAGGCCTGGATCGCGACCGAGTTCGAGGGTGCGCCGCTCGCGGCCGAGCACGGCGGCCCCGCGCGGCTGCTCGTGCCGCACCTCTACCTCTGGAAGAGCGCGAAGTGGGTCCGCAGCCTCCGCCTGATGCCCGGCGACGAGCCCGGCTTCTGGGAGCAGAACGGCTACCACATGCACGGCGATCCCTGGAAGGAGGAGCGCTACTGGTGATCTGGACGGAGGCGGTGACCGAATCGGTCCTGCCGCTCACTCCGACCTCGCGCCTCATCATGCTCCGCGTCCCCGGCTGGCCCGGGCACCTCGCCGGACAGCACCTCGACGTGCGGCTGACCGCGCCCGACGGCTACCAGGCGAGCCGCTCCTACTCCATCGGCGCCCCCTCCGACGGCGAGCGCGTCGAGCTGGCCGTCGAGCGCCTCGACGACGGCGAGGTCTCGCCGTACCTGGTCGAGGGACTGGAGGCGGGTGACCGCCTCGAGGTGCGCGGTCCGATCGGCGGCTGGTTCGTCTGGCGTCCCGAGCAGACCGAGCCGGTGCAGCTGATCGCCGGCGGCAGCGGGCTGGTCCCGCTGATGGCGATGGCCCGCGAGCACGGCCGCGTCGGGAGCGCCGCACCGATGCGCCTGCTCTACTCCGTGCGCTCCAGCGTCTTCGCCTACTACCGCGACGACCTGCGCGCACTCGGCGAGCTGCCCGCCGACCGCGGCGGCGTCGAGACCGAGCTCGTGTACACCCGCGTCGCCCCGCCCGGCGCCGCTCGTCCCGCGGGCCGGCTCACCCCCGAGCTGCTGGCCGCCACGGCGATCCCCGCCTCCGAGGAGCCGACGGTCTACGTCTGCGGCCCCACCGCCTTCGTCGAGGCCGTCGCCACCGCCCTGGTCGCCCAGGGCCACGACCCCGCCCGAGTCCGCACCGAGCGCTTCGGCGGCCCCTAACCCCTGCCCCCCTCCCGCGAGATGCCACTTGTGCACGCGACACGCCGTGAAAAGCGTGCACAAGTGGCATCTCGCGGAGGGGAAGGAGCCGCGGCTACTCGAAGGAGACGGTGCGGTTCTCGCCGATGTCGGGCTGGCCGCCGGTGACGGCCGCCTTGGCGACCTTGAAGAGCACGACGGGGGCGGGGGAGTCGGTCACCCAGAGCTCGACGGTCTCGGCCGAGACGCGCAGCAGCGCGACGGTCGGGTCGTCCTTGCCGTCGGGGAACCAGGCCGAGATCGAGGGCGACCACAGCTCGTCCACCTTGGCGGGGTCGTGCACGACGGTCGCCGAGCCGGCCACCGAGAGGTAGCCCTTCTTCGACTCGAACGCGACGTTCACGCTCGGGTTGGCACGGATGTCGTCGACCTTCGCCGACGGGTCCTGGGTGAAGAACCAGAGGTCGCCGTCGAAGTCGATGTCCTGCGCGGCGAGCGGCCGGCTGACGAGCTGCCCGGTCTCGTTGACGGTGGTGAGGAGTCCGATCTTCGCGCTCTTCACGATCTCGGTGATCTGAGCGCGGTCGTCGTCCGTGGCGGGGGTGATGGTGGTGTCGGTCATGCTGCCGACGCTACGCGGAAGCACGGCCGCCGCAAGGGGTGGCGAGCGCGCCGACGGCCTGGCTAGCGTCGAGGGATGGACACCACCACGTACACGGCCATGCTCGACAGCGGCGCGGAGCAGGAGAGCATCCGCCTCGAACTCATCGACGGCTCCCCGCAGCGCTCCCTCACCCGCGTCGCCGACATCGACGGCGAGGAGGTCGAGGTCGTCTGGGAGCTGGACGGCGAGATCGACGGCTTCCACGTCTACCGCCCCGTCCGCGTCGAGGGACGCGACGACGACAGCGGCGAGGTCTCCGACGACCTCACCGACGGCAACGCTGCCGGCGCCTACGCGGGCGAGTAGCCCCTCGACCGCGTCGCACGCCCGTTCAGCGGGGTGCGGCGCGGTCGCCCCGCCCCGGGCCTCAGGCCACCGGGTGCAGCGCGTCGTAGCGCCGGAAGCCCGGGCTGAGCCGCAGCACCGCCGCCAGGATCAGGACGATCGCCAGTCCGCCGGCCAGCGGCGGCAGCCAGAGCAGTGCGAGCGAGGCGAGCAGCCCCGTGTAGAGGTCGCCCACCCGCGGCCCGCCCGTGACCACCACGATGAAGACGCCCTGCAGCCGCCCGCGCATGTTGTCGGGCACCGCGGTCTGCAGCATCGTCTGCCGGAAGATCGAGCTGACGTTGTCGGCCGCACCGGCTCCCGCGAGCGCGACCGACGCCGCCGCGATCAGGCCGAGGTTCGGCTCGGAGGCGTCGTGCGCCGTCAGCTCCGCGACCAGCAGCACCGCGCCGAAGCCGAGGATCAGCGCTCCGTAGGCCTGGATCGACCGGCTGATCGCGAGCCCCTGATGCCGCACCCCGGTCAGCCGCCCCGAGAAGACGCTGCTCAGCAGCGCCCCGACCGCGTACGCCGCGGTGAGGAAGCCGACCGTCACCGCACCGCCGCCCAGCAGCAGTGCCGCCGCCGCCGGGAAGACGACCCGCGGCTGCCCGAACGTCATCGCCACGATGTCGACGAGGAAGGACAGCCGGATGTTCGGCGCCCCGCGGAGGAACCGCAGCCCGTAGCGCAGCGACTCCAGCCCCGGCCGCTGCCGCTCGCCCTCGGGCACCAGCGCGGGCAGCCCGGCGATGCCGAGGAACGCCGCGAGGAAGAGCACCACGTCGATCGTGTAGGTCACCGCGAAGCCGGAGGAGGCGACCAGCACGCCCGCGAGAGCCGGCCCGACCGTCACCTCCACGCCGCCGGCGATCCCGCCGAGCGCCGCCGCCGCCGGCACCAGCTCGAGCCGCAGCAGCCGCGGCGCCACCGTCATCCGGGTCGCGCCGATGATGGTCGTCGCCACGGCGTTGACCGCCGTCAGGGCGTAGAGCGTGAGCGGGGTCTCCGCGCCGAACCAGGCGAGCGCCGCGATCGCCGCGGTCGAGCCCCAGGCGACGATCGCGGAGAGCAGCAGTACCAGCCGCCGGTCGAAGGCGTCGGCGAGCATGCCGCCGTACAGGCCGGCGATCACGGTCGGCACCAGCGCCACCACGCCGACCATCGCGACGGCGAGCGTCGATCCGGTCAGCTCGTAGATGTGCAGGCCGACGGCGACGATCGTCATCTGCCCGCCGATGCCGGAGATCACGTTGCCCGCCCAGAGGCGGGCGAAGGCGGGGGACTCGCGGAGGGGGGAGAGGTCGACGACATGGCTGCGCCGGGGCGCGGAGGGGGGCTGGCTCACCTGCTCCATTCTCGTGCCTGGCCGCAGGGGCCGTGCGGAGGCGACGGCGGCGGTGCTGCGCGGCGATCGGCCGCACGGGGCCGTCAGGACGGAGCCCGTAGGGTGGGGAGCATGAGCACGTCATCCGACGGCGCGCCCCGACGCCCGCGCACCACCGCGCCGCGCGCCGCCGACGCCGCCCCCGCGCGCCGCGCCGCCCCCGCTCCGCGCACCCGGACCCGCACCGCGAGCCCGAGCGCCGCGGCCTCGGGAGGCCGCTTCGCCGCGCTCCGCCGACGCTACGGGGCCGCGACGGCGTCGATCCTCCTCGCGATCGTCGTCGTCCCGATCGCGTTCTTCGTCTGGTACGCGATCATCTCGCTCGGCGCCTACCCGGGCGACCAGGCCGTCAGCGACCTGCTCGTCGGCGTCCTCTACACCGCGATCATCCACGCGCTCCTGCTCGCCGGCGTGCTGCTCGGCGTCTCCTCGATCCGCGCGCGACGCCGCGAGGGCCGTCCAGCGATCGCCGGCTGGATCGGCGTCGTGCTCAACGTGCTCGTCGTCCTGTTCTGGGAGCTGCTCGTCTCGCCGTGGCTCGTCGAGCTCTGGAACCGGGCCGTCGGCGCCTGACCCACCGGTCCCCGCCGGCCCCCGCCGGCCGGCTCCCGATCCGCTCGACCACCGGCCCCTGCGCTCTGGTAGGCTCCTCAGGTTGCCGTCCAACGGCCGCGGATCAAGAGAGCCCACGCATCAGGCGCCGGGCACCGCGCAACGAGAGAGAGGGGATCCCATTCATGGCACTCGAAGCAGACGTCAAGAAGGCGATCATCGAAGAGTACGCGACCCACCCCGGTGACACCGGATCCCCCGAGGTGCAGGTGGCCGTCCTGACCAAGCGGATCAAGGACCTCACCGAGCACCTCAAGGAGCACAAGCACGACCACCACTCGCGTCGTGGTCTGCTGCTGCTCGTGGGTCAGCGCCGTCGACTCCTCGGCTACCTGTCGGACGTGGACATCAGCCGCTACCGCTCGCTGATCGAGCGTCTCGGCCTGCGTCGATAGTCCCCTCCGCTCCTCCCCTCACCGGGTCGAGCGCGGGGTCTCGATGACACCGCGATCTTCTTCAGAACGGGCCGCTCTCCTCCGGGAGGGCGGCCCGTTCCGCGTTCCCGGCCACCGACTTCCCCGGCATCGCGCGCCCCGGCGGCGTGCTCAGTCCAGGCGCTCCGGCCGGTCGACGCCGCCCCAGGAGAAGCCGGCCGACGCCGCGAACCAGTCGGCCGCCGACCGGGCGAGCGCGGCGTCCGCCTCGGGTCGTCCGGGCAGCGCCAGGGCCTCGGCGAGACCGGGCAGAGTCCACCGGTCGTCGAGGGCCTTCGCCTGCGCCCGCAGCCAGGCGTCCGAGCAGGCGGGCTCGCCGGCCGCCCGGGTGATCGACGCGGCGCCGGGGGCGGCGCCGTCCCGCACGAGCGCGAGCGCGCAGGTCAGCGCCGACGTCCGGACCACGCTCCGCGGCGCTCGCGCCGGCTCGGTGGCCCGCACCTGATCCTGGGCCCCGACGATCGCCGTCAGCGCGAGGAACAGCCGGGTCGCCTCCTCGTCCGGTCGCGGCGCCAGCCGGCCCGGACCGGCCGAGATCGCGGCGGACGCTCCCGGAGGGAGCACCAGGCCGCGACCGATCCGAGCGGAGTACGCGCTCAGCAGACCGGTGACTCCGGCGTCGCGGCGCGGGTCGCTCTGACCGACCACCCCGCGCACCCCGGGATCGCTCAGCACCCAGACGACGGGGGTGTCGTTGTGGATGGTCAGACTCCGGTGGTCGGCGTCGACGCAGGCCAGCAGATGCCCGGCCAGTGCCTCGCCCTCGCGGTCGAGCACGGAGGAGGCGGCGAGCAGCTCGCGCGGCTCGTCGCACGGCCCGGTCGTCCCGCCGGCCGCGGAGGGCAGCCCGGCGAGGGGAGCGAGGGCGGCGAGGGCGAGAGCGAGCACCGCGATCGCGGCGGCGGAGGCGGCGGTCGCGCCGAGGAGCCGGCCGGGGGAGTCGCGGCGACGCACGGCGGCGACGGAGCGATTCGGCCGCACTCCACCCCGCCGCACCCGATCGAGCGCGGACGCCACCGTGCCTCGACGCACCATGCGGGACTCCCTCTGCTCGGAGGCTAGACCCGGAACCGGGCCCTGACCAGGCCCTGAGCGCGACCGGTGGGGAAGGGACGGGAATTCCTTCGAGAATTCTCCGGTCCGGTGCATCCGCGGAGGCCCCTCGGCCGGAAGTAGTGGTGAAGGCCCTTCTCGAGAACCCACCGACCCGCCCGCGGGTCCCGTCGTGAAAGAGGAACACCGTGACCACCTCCCGCCTCACCCACCGCCTGCTCGCCGGAGCCTGCCTCGGCACCCTCGCCGTCGCCGGTCTCGCCGCCGCCCCCGCGAGCGCGGCCGACGCCGACTCGGCCGACCTCTACGTGCTGCACGCGGTCCCCGACACCCCGGTCGACGTGTACGTCAACGGAGCACTGACGCTCGACGACTTCACGCCCGGCTCGCTGGCCGGCCCGCTCGACCTGCCCACCGGGACGTACACCGTCGCGATCACCGCTGCAGACGCCGCCGACGCGAGCGCCCCCGTGATCGGCCCGGTCGACCTCGCGCTCGAGGCCGGCAAGAGCTACACCGTCGCCGCGCACCTCACGCCCGACAACACCCCCACCGCGACGCTGTTCCCGAACGACATCTCCGCCACCGCGGCCGGAGAGGGACGCCTCACGGTCCGCCACATCGCCGCGGCGCCCGCCGTGGACATCCTCGCGGGCGGCTCGCCCGTGCTGACGAACGTGACCAACCCGAACGAGGGCATCCTCAACCTCGCTCCGGCCACGATCTCGACCGTGGTCGCCGCGACCGGGACCACCACTCCGGTCATCGGCCCGGCGGACGTCCAGGTCCAGGAGGGCGTCAACACGATCGTCTACGCCTGGGGCAGCCTGGAGAAGGGCAACCTCGCCCTCGCGACGCAGACCATCGGCGGTCTGCACTCGTCGCCGTCCGGTGTCCCCGCCGGTGAGGCCGGCCTCGCGGCCGACAACCGCACCGACGCCGCCGCCGGCTGGTGGGGCGCTGCCGCGCTCGCCTCGCTCGCGCTGATCGGCGCCGCGCTGGTCGGCCGCCGCAAGGCCGTCGCCGGTCGCTGACCGACGAGGACGACCGGCGGTCGCCGACCGGCACCGACGACCGCCGGTCCCCGACCGGCACCGAAGACCGCCGGCCCGGTGCGCCCCCGCACCCGGGCCGGCCGCCGACCACGACGAGAGGAGGACGTGATGAGCAGGATCCCCACCCGGTCGCGCGCTCTCCTCGTGGTCGGCGCGATCGCGGTCGGCCTCGGCCTCGGCGGCTGCTCGGCACAGGCGGTCGGGGTCGTGCCCGCCCCTGACGCGAGTGCGCCGCTCCCGACGTCGACGCCGGCCGCGATCCCCTCCAGCACTCCCGGCCCGTCCGCCGCCACGGTGCCGGACGTCCCGGTCGCGGACGCCCGCCTCGGTGCGACTCCCGCGCCGGTGGTGCTCGCGCCGACGCGCCTGGTCGTCGACGGCCTGCCGATCGACATGTCGGTGCAGCCGGTCGGCGTCGCCGACGACGGCACGATGGAGCTGGTCCCCGACACCGACGTGGCCGGCTGGTACCGCTACGGCCGGGGGCTCGACGCCGCCGAGGGGACGACCGTGATCGCCGCCCACGTCGACTCCCTCACCTACGGGCTCGGCCCGTTCGCCGAGCTGAAGAAGGCGCAGCCCGGCCAGCACATCGGCCTGACGGGCGAGGACGGCGTCCAGCGCGTCTACACGGTGGACACCGTCGAGACCACGGAGAAGACCACGGTCGACCTCTCGAGCGTCTTCGTCCAGGACGGCGCCGCCCGCCTGGTCCTGATCACCTGCGGCGGCGACTTCGACTACGACACCCGCCACTACCTCAGCAACGTGGTCGTCATCGCGACCCCCTCGCCGTGACCGCCCGACGACGACCCCGACCGGCCGCTTCCGTGCTCCCGCTGTGAGCGAGCCGTAGCATGAGCCTCACCGCAGCGCCGCAGGCCGCCGAGCCACTCGCGACCGGGCCCCGCTGCCGCCCCCAGTCCAGGAGGACCCCCCTGAGCGACGCCCAGACCCGCGAGCCCGACGACGAGGCCGCCGATGAGCGCGCCCTCGTGCAGCGCCTCGGCCTCCGGTTCGCCGCGGGGGAGGAGTCGGCGCTCGACGAGGCCTACTCCCGCTGGTCCCCGCTCGTCTTCACCCTCGCCCTGCGCTCGCTCGGCGATCGCGGCGACGCCGAGGACGTGGTCCAGCGCGTCTTCGTCTCGGCCTGGACCGGGCGCGGCAGCTTCGACCCCGGCCGCGCGGCGCTCGGCGCCTGGCTGGTCGGGATCTCGCGCAAGCGCATCGCGGACGCCCACGAGAACCGCTCGCGGGAGCGTCGGCTCACCGCCGCCCTGGTCGCGGTCGCCCCGGTGGACGAGGGCGAGCCGGCGGTCGACCTCGAGGAGCGGGTCCTGGTGGCCGACGAGCTCGCCCGCCTCGATCCGGTCCCGCGGCGGGTGATGAGCCTCGCCTTCTACGACGACCTGACCCACACCGAGATCGCCGAGCGGACAGGCCTGCCGCTCGGCACCGTCAAGAGCCACATCCGCCGCAGTCTCGACAGACTCCGCTCCCGATTGGAGGTGAGCAGCACATGACCCACCTCGATCCCGACGAGCTCGCCCTCCTCGCTCTCGGCGAGGACTCCTCCGCCGACGCCGCCGCCCACCTCGAGGCGTGCCCCGAGTGCGCTCAGCAGCTGGTCGAGCTCGGCCACGCCGCCGGTCTCGGCCGGCAGAGCCGCTCGCTGACCCTCGAGGCGCCGCCGGCGGAGGTCTGGGACCGGATCCGCGGCGAGCTCGCGCTGGGGACCGCGGATGCGCCGATCGCCCCGGTCACCGCGCTGCCGGTGGGCCGCCACACGCCCGCGCATCGCCGACCGCGCGCTCGCCGACTGCTCCCCGCGGCGCTCGCCGCCCTCGCGGCCCTGGCGATCGGCGTCGTCGGCGGCTTCTGGCTGCAGGCCTCGCAGGGCACCGACGCGGTCGTGGTCGCCCGCGCCGATCTCGCCGCCTTCCCCGACTGGCAGGGCGCGAGCGGCAGCGCCGAGCTCGAGGACGCCGACGGCGAGCGCCGGCTGGTCGTGCACCTCGACGCGGCCGGCGCGACCGACTCCTACCGCGAGGTCTGGCTGATCGCCGCCGACGCCACCGGACTGGTGGGGCTCGGGGTGCTGGACGGCACGGACGGCCGCTTCACGGTCCCCGCCGACATCGACCTCTCCGAGTACTCGCTCGTCGACATCTCCGAGGAGCCCGACGACGGCGACCCGCAGCACTCGGGCGACTCGATCGTCCGCGGGCCCCTTCGCGAGGGCTGAGCGCCCGCCGGGCCGGACCGGCCGAGACGTCAGACCGCCCCGGTCCGCTCCGCCAGCAGCGCGGTGAGGGCCTGCACGGCCGCGGAGGGACGCTGCGCACTGCAGACCGAGACCTCCCAGACCAGCCCGGGCCAGTCGAGCTCGATCGCGGTCACCCCCTCCAGCGGCGCGATGCCCGATCGGGGGACCACCGCGGGTCCCAGACCGGCCTGCACGAAGAGCGGGATGGCGGGCAGATCGGCGACCTCGGTCGCGACCCGTCGCGTCGCTCCCGCCGCGCGGAAGGCCCGGTCCACGCTGACGCGGTTGCCGAACCCGGACGGGGTGTCGATGAACGCCGCGCCCTCGAGGTCCGCGGGGGAGGGCCGCACCAGCCCCGCCAGCGGGTCCGCGCTGTCGACCAGCAGCACGTAGCGGTCGCGGACGACGGTCGTCACGGCGAGATCGTCCAGCTCGGCGACCGGCAGCGCGAGCAGCGCCACGTCGAGCCGGCCACGGCGCAGGTCCTCCGCCAGCCCGGTCGATCCGCTCGGCGAGGTGCGCAGGAGCAGGTCCACCAGCGGATGCCGGCGCCGGAACGCGCCGAGGACACCCGGCAGGTCGAGGATGTCGAGCGCCGAGAAGGTGCCGACCCGGACCCGGCCGCGGAGCCCCGCCGCGTCCTCCGCCGCGAGCGAGCGCATCCGGTCGACGCTGTCGATCGCCGCGCGGGCCGAGGGCAGCAGCGCCTCGCCGACGGCCGTCAGCGCCACGCGCCGCGTCGAGCGGGTGAACAGCGGCGCCCCCAGGTCCTGCTCGAGCGCGCGGACGGTCGCCGACAGCGTCGACTGCACCACGTAGAGGCGGGCGGCCGCGCGGGTGAAGCTGAGCTCCTCCGCGACGGCGACGAAGGCGGCGAGCTGACGATCGTCCATCCGAGAATCATGCAGGATCGTCGATCAATGCGTCCACGATCCTCCGTTGGACGTGGACGATCAGGAGGAGCAGTCTGGGCGCATGCCGACCACCGGAACCCCCGCCGAGCGCACGACCGCCCGCACCGCCTCCTCCGCCGCACGCCGCCCCGAGCTCGGGCACCACCTCGGCTTCTGGGTGATCGCGGTCGCCTTCCTCTCCGTGATGGCCTTCTCCACCGTGCCGACCCCGCTCTACGCGATCTACCAGCAGCGCGACGGCTTCCCCGCCTTCGTCGTGACGGTGATCTTCGCGGCCTACGCCGTCGGAGTGGTGGCCAGCCTCTTCCTCGCCGGCCACGTCAGCGACTGGCTCGGCCGGCGCCGCATCCTGCTCGCCGCGATCCTCGTCGAGGTGCTGGCGAGCATCGTCTTCCTGCTCTGGCCGGACGTGCCGGGCCTGATCGTCGCCCGCCTGCTGACCGGCATCGGCGTCGGCGCGCTCACGGCGACCGCGACCGCGCACCTCTCCGAGCTCCGCGCGATCGCCCGGCCGGAGGAGGGACCCGGTGCCTCGCGCGCCGTCTCGACCCTCGTCAACGTCGGCGGCCTCGCCCTCGGCCCGCTGATCGGCGGCGTCCTCGCGGTGACCGTCGACCGCCCCCTCGTCGTGCCCTACGAGGTCTTCCTGGTGCTGCTCGTCGTGCTCGGCATCGCGGTCGCCCTCGTCCCCGAGACCGTCGAGCGCCGCGAGGAGCTGCCCGCCTACCGCCCGCAGCGGCTCGCCGTCCCCGCCGCCTCGCGCGGCACCTTCCTGTCGGCCGCGGTCGGCGCGTTCGCCGGCTTCGCCGTCTTCGGCCTCTTCACCTCGCTCGCACCGACCTTCCTGGCCGGCCGCTTCGGCGAGACCTCGCACCTGCTGGCGGGCGTCGTCTCCTTCGGCGTCTTCGCCGCCGGCGCCGTCGCCCAGCTGACCGCCGCGCGCCTGCCCGTCCGCCGCGCGCTGCTCCTCTCCGCCGCGGCCCTCACCGTCGGGCTCGCGCTCGTCGCCTGGGGCGCCGTCGCCGTGGTGCTGCCCGCCTTCATCGGCGGCGGCGTGATCGCCGGGGCCGGCGTCGGCCTGATCTTCCGCCTGGCGCTCGGGGTCGCCGGCTCGCTCGCCTCCGACGAGACCCGCGGCGAGGTCCTCGCCGGGATGTTCCTCGCCTCCTACATCGGGCTCGCCGTCCCGGTGCTCCTGATCGGCGCGGCGCTCGCCGTCCTCCCCGCGGTTCCGGTGCTGGTCGGCTTCGTGGCGATCGTGCTCGCGCTCGTGCTGGTGGCCATCGCGCGGATGCTGCGCTCGGCCGTCTGAGGACGCCTGCCGCGGGAGGCGGGCGCGGCCCGCGACAGGGGTGGCCCCGGCGCTCCATGATGGAGGCATGAAGCTCTTCTCGTTCGGCCGCTCCGACTCCGACCCCCTGCCCGCCGGCGACCGCGGCTCGGGCAAGCTCGACGACTACGACTACGAGCTGCGGCCGAAGTCCAAGCGCGGCGACACCCTCCTGGGCATCGCCGACTCCCTGCCGCACCAGGACGAGCTGGCCCGCGTGCACGCCCTCGGCGAGGAGGAGATCACGGCGGTCATCCCGCGCCGCACGATCGAGGAGGAGCGCACCGATGCGCCGATGCCGGTCCGGCTCTTCGCGAACCACCGGCCGACCGACCTCGTCGGCTACGTGCCCCGCGGGCTCGAGAACGTCGTCGAGGCCGCGCTGGCCCGGCTCACGGAGGCCGGCAAGCAGCCGCGCATCCCCGCCCGCATCGTGAAGGGCAAGGGCGGTCTCCGGGTCCAGCTGCTGATGCACGAGACCCGTGGCTGACGCGGAGGGCCCGGCCGGCGCCGACCGCTCGGCGGCCGGCTTCTGGGACGAGCCGGCCGCCGCGGGTCCGCCGGCCGGCTGGTACCCGGACCCGGCGCAGGTGAACACGCAGCGCTACTGGGACGGCCGCGCGTGGACCGGCGACCTCGCTCCGCTCGCACCGCCCGCGGCCCCGCTCGGCAACGCCGCTGCGACCGCGTCTCTCGTGCTCGGGATCCTGGGCGTGCTCCTGACCCCGATCCCGCTGTTCATCGGCCTGCTGCTCGGCGGCCCGCTCGACGTGCTCGCGGTCGTCTTCGGCGTCGTCGGCCTCGTCAAGGGCGGCGCGCGGCGGGGCGCGGGCGTGACCCGCGCGGTGGTCGGACTCGTCCTCGGCGCGCTGATGCTCGCGGCGATCACCGTCGGGGCCGGCACGATCTGGTAGCCGTGCGGCGGTGACCCCGGGGCGGAGCCGCGCGGCACTCGCGCGGTTCCTGGTCGATCGGGCCCCGCACTGATAGCATGAACCGGTTCCGAATCCGGAAGCGACCGCCGGTCGCCGTCGGGTTCGAACCACGGAGCAGGCCGGCAGGAAGCTGGTCCTCGGTGGTGGAGTCCCGGTTCGCGACATCACGCGCTGCTGCAGCGCAGTGGACGATGTCGGGCAGACCCGGAGCCCTTCTACTGGTGGCCAGCACGAACGCCCTCCACACGACGGCACGGCACGAAGCCCTGCCGTGGGATCGCGTGCGATTCCTGACCGTCATGCCGCTCCGACGAACGCCGGCGCCCAGAGGGGTGCCGCTGCAGACGTTAAGGAGACAGACCTCTTGGAAGGTCCTGAAATCACATTCGCCGAAGCCGTTCTCGACAACGGCTCGTACGGCACCCGCACCGTCCGCTTCGAGACCGGCCGCCTCGCGCAGCAGGCTCAGGGCGCGGTCGCCGCGTACCTCGACGAGGACACCATGCTCCTCTCCGCCACCTCGGCGTCGAAGAACCCGAAGGACAACTTCGACTTCTTCCCGCTGACCGTCGACGTCGAGGAGCGCTCCTACGCCGCCGGCAAGATCCCCGGCTCGTTCTTCCGCCGCGAGGGCCGCCCCTCCACCGAGGCGATCCTGGTCTGCCGTCTGATCGACCGGCCGCTGCGCCCCTCGTTCGTCGAGGGCCTGCGCAACGAGGTCCAGATCGTCATCACGGTCCTCAGCATCGCCCCGGACGAGTTCTACGACGCCCTCGCGATCAACGCCGCGAGCGCCTCGACCCAGATCTCCGGCCTGCCCTTCTCGGGCCCGGTCGCCGGTGTGCGCCTCGCGCTCATGTCCGACGGCTCCGGCAACGACCAGTGGGTCGCCTTCCCCAAGGCCTCGCAGCTCGAGAACGCCGTCTTCGACCTCACCGTCGCGGGCCGCGTCGTCACCAACGAGGACGGCTCCTCGGACGTCGCCATCATGATGGTCGAGGCCGAGGCCACCGACGTCTCGTGGAACCTCATCAAGGCGGGCGCCACCAAGCCCGACGAGGCCGTCGTCGCCCAGGGCCTCGAGGCCGCCAAGCCCTTCCTCCGTGCGCTCGTCGAGGCGCAGTCGAAGCTGGCCGCCGAGACCGCGAAGCCGGTCAAGGACTACCCGGTCTTCCTGCCCTACGCGCAGGAGACCTACGACAACGTCGCCGAGCTCAGCTACGACGAGCTCGTCCGCGTCTACCAGATCGCCGACAAGGTCGAGCGTCAGGACGCCGACGACGCCCTCAAGGCGAAGGTCAAGGAGCAGATCGCCGAGCGCATCGCCTCCGGCCGCCTCTCCGCCGAGGCCTTCGCGCAGGTCGGCGCCGCGTACAAGTCCGTCACGAAGGTGGTCGTCCGCGGCCGCATCCTCCGCGACGGCGTCCGCATCGACGGCCGCGGCCTGGCCGACATCCGACCGCTCGACGCCGAGGTGCAGGTCATCCCGCGCGTCCACGGCTCGGCGATCTTCCAGCGCGGCGAGACCCAGATCCTGGGCGTCACCACGCTGAACATGCTCAAGATGGAGCAGCAGATCGACTCGCTGTCGCCCGTCACGAAGAAGCGCTACCTGCACCACTACAACTTCCCGCCCTACTCGACCGGTGAGACCGGCCGCGTCGGGTCGCCGAAGCGTCGCGAGATCGGGCACGGCTTCCTCGCCGAGCGCGCCCTCGTGCCGGTGCTGCCGAGCCGCGAGGAGTTCCCCTACGCGATCCGCCAGGTGTCCGAGGCGCTCAGCTCCAACGGCTCCACCTCGATGGGCTCCGTCTGCGCGTCGACCCTGTCGCTCCTCAACGCCGGTGTGCCGCTGCGCGCCCCGGTCGCGGGCATCGCGATGGGCCTCGTCTCCGACGTGGTCGACGGTCACACCCGCTACGCGGCGCTGACCGACATCCTGGGCGCCGAGGACGCGCTCGGCGACATGGACTTCAAGGTCGCCGGCACCTCCGAGTACGTCACGGCCATCCAGCTCGACACGAAGCTCGACGGCATCCCGTCCTCGGTCCTCGACGCCGCGCTCAAGCAGGCCAAGGACGCCCGCACCACGATCCTCGCGGTGCTCACGGCGGCCATCGACCAGCCCGACGAGATGGCCCCGACCGCGCCCCGCGTGATCTCGGTCCAGATCCCCGTCGACAAGATCGGCGAGCTGATCGGCCCCAAGGGCAAGACGATCAACGCGATCCAGGACGAGACCGGCGCCGACATCTCCATCGAGGAGGACGGCACCGTCTACATCGGCGCCGTCGACGGACCGTCGGCCGAGGCCGCTCGCGCCCAGGTCAACGCCATCGCGAACCCGACCAACCCCGAGGTCGGCGAGCAGTTCCTCGGAACCGTCGTCAAGATCGCGACCTTCGGTGCGTTCGTCTCGCTCCTGCCCGGCAAGGACGGCCTGCTGCACATCAGCGAGGTCCGCAAGCTCGCCGGTGGCAAGCGCGTCGAGAACGTCGAGGACGTCCTCAGAGTCGGCCAGAAGCTGCTCGTCTCGATCACCAAGATCGACGACCGCGGCAAGCTGTCCCTCGCGCCCGTCGTGGCCGAGGACGCCGAGGCGCCCGTCGAGGTCCCCGCCGAGAGCTGATCCCTCCCGCACGACCGACGCCCGTCCCACTCGCGTGGGGCGGGCGTCCGTCGTTCCCGGGGTGGTGGCCGTCCCACTCCGGTGGGGCGGGCGTCCGTCGTTCCCAGGAGTGGTGGCCGTCCCACTCGTGCGGGGCGGGCGTCCGTCGTTCCCGGGGTGCGGCCGCACCCCGGTGGGCCGGCGGCCCGTCGTCCGTGGGGTACGGTGGCGGGACCGTGCCGTCGCACCGCCCCGACCGGAGGACCCCGTGACCGACTCGACGCCCCCGGCCCTCGCGCCGGAGACGCCCCTTCCGCCCCGCCTCCTCGGAGCCACCGGTCTGCCCGTGCACCCGGTCGCCCTCGACGGCTCCGTCTTCGGCTGGGCCGCGAGCATCGACGAGACCACCGAGGTCCTCGACGCGTTCGCCGAGCTCGGCGGGACGCTGATCTCGACCGCCGACCACTACGCCACCGGGCGCAGCGAGTACATGATCGGCCGCTGGCTCGAGCAGTCCACCCGGCGCGACGAGCTGCTCGTCGCCACCAAGGTCGGCCGCCACCCCGACGCCCCGGGCCTCGCGGCCGAGGACGTGCGGGTCGCGATCGAGGGCTGCCTGGAGCGGCTCGGCACCCGGATCGACCTGCTCTCCTTCGACAGCGAGGACCCGGAGGTCCCGATCGCCGAGAGCCTCGCCGCCGTCGCCCCGTTCATCGAGAACGGCTCGGTCGGCGCCCTGGGCGCGGCGCACTTCAGCGGCGCCGCCCTGGCCGAGGCGGAGGCGGCCGCCCGCGACCTCGGCCTGCCCGCCTTCACCGCGGTGATCGCCGAGTACAACCTGATGGAGCGCAAGCACTACGAGGCGGACGTCGCCCCCGAGGTGCTCCGCCAGGGTCTCGGCACCCTCGCCCGCCTGCCGCTCGCGAGCGGCTACCTGACGGGTCGGCTGCGCCACCGCTCCGACGAGCCGGAGTCGGTCATGTTCGAGGCCGCGCTCGACTACGTCGGCCGGCACGGCAACAAGGTGCTCGCGGCGCTCGACGAGGTCGCGGAGGCGCACGGCAGCAACCCCGGCACCGCCGCGCTCGCCTGGGTCCTCGCGCACCAGGAGGTCTCGGCCGTCATCGTGCGCGCCCGCGGCGCCGAGGAGGTGGCGTCGATCTTCGGAGCCGCCACGCTGCCGATCACCCGGAGCGAGATCGCCCAGCTCGACCGCGCCTCCGCCTGAGCGGCGCCCCCACGGGTCGGCCGGCGGTCAGCGACGCAGGATGCGCGCCTCCCACGGCCCGAGCGTCGAGCCCGACGCGCCCGCGACGTTGCCCAGCACCGTCTCGGCTCCGGCCCACTCCTCGAGCAGCGCGACCTCGAGCGGCTCGCCGGAGACGTTGCCGACCACGAGCAGCTCGCTCGCCCCGGTGCGGGTGAACGCGAAGAGCGTCGGATGCTCGGCCTCGAGCAGGGCGAAGCGGCCCAGCTGCACCGTCTCGTCCTCGTGCCGCAGCGCGATCAGCGCGCGGTAGTACTCGAAGACGGAGCGCTCCGCCGCACGGTCGGCCGCGACGTTCACCTCGACGTGGTTCGGGTTGACCGGGATCCACGGCTCGCCCGTCGTGAAGCCGGCCTGCGGTCCGCCGTCCCACTGCACCGGCGTCCGCGCGTTGTCGCGGCTCTGCGCGCGCAGGCCCGCGAGCACCTGCTCCGGGTCCTCGCCGCGCTCCTCCACCGCCTCGGCGTAGTAGTTCAGCGACTCGACGTCGCGGAAGTCCTCGATGCCGGCGAACGGCACGTTGGTCATGCCGATCTCGTCGCCCTGGTAGATGTACGGCGTGCCGCGCTGCAGGTGCAGGAGCGTCGCCCAGAGCGTGGCCGACTCGTAGCGCCAGGCGGCGTCGTCGCCGAAGCGGGACACCAGCCGGGGCTGGTCGTGGTTGCCGAGGTAGAGGCTGTTCCAGCCGCGCTCGGCGAGCCCGTCCTGCCAGCGGGCGAGATTCGCCTTGAGGGCGACGAGATCGAGCGGGACCGGGTGGAACTTGTCGACGCCGTGGTCGATCCCGACGTGCTCGAACTGGAAGACCATGTCGAGCTCGCGCCGCTCCGGGTCGGTGACGAGCACCGCCTCCTCGAGGGTGACGCCCGGCATCTCGCCGACCGTCATCAGCGCGGCGTCGCGCCCGGCGAACACCGCCTCGTTCATCTCGCGGAGGTACTCGTGCAGCCGGGGGCCCACCCCGCCGACGATCCCGGAGCCGCCGCCAAGCCCGTCGATCTCCTCGACGTTCTTGGAGACCAGGTTGATGACGTCCATCCGGAAGCCGTCGACCCCGCGGTCGAGCCACCAGTTCATCATCGCGTGCACCGCGTGCCGGACCTCCGGGTTCTCCCAGTTGAGGTCGGGCTGCTGCACCGCGAAGAGGTGCAGGAAGTACTCGTCGGTCGCCGGATCGAGGGTCCAGGCCGGGCCGGAGAAGTAGGAGCGCCAGCCGTTGGGCTCGGCGACGTCGAGGCCCGCCTCCGCGGTCGCCTCGAGCTCGGCGTCCGGCGCGAGCACCGCCTCCCGAGCCGCGTTCTCGCGCCCCTGCCGCCACCAGTACCAGTCGCGCTTCGCGTCCTCCTGCGAGGAGCGCGACTGCACGAACCAGGCGTGCTCGTCGCTGGTGTGGTTCACCACGAGGTCCATCACCAGCTTGATGCCGCGCTCGTGCGCCTCGGCGAGGAGCAGGTCGAACTCCTCGAGCGAGCCGAACAGCGGGTCGATGTCCTGGTAGTCCGAGATGTCGTAGCCGTTGTCGTGCTGGGGCGACGGGTAGACCGGCGACAGCCAGACGACGTTCACGCCGAGGTCGGCGAGGTGGTCGAGATGCGCGCGGATGCCGCCGAGGTCGCCGAACCCGTCGCCGTTCGAGTCGGCGAACGAGCGGGGGTAGATCTGGTAGACGACCGCGCTCGTCCACCAGGGCGTCGCGGGGGTCGGGGTGAGGGGCTCCATGGCCCGAATCTAGCCGCCACCACCGACGCCGGCGGGGTCGCCGCACCGTCGCCGGGCACCCTCGCGAGACCGCCGGAGAACACCGTGTAACGATCGGATTAAGCGTTCCCGAGCGCCCCGCGAGGCGCCCGCCGCGCTCGGATACCCTCGGTCTCGGCGGACCCGACCGCCGCGGGGGAGTGGGCGAGTGGCGAGGGTGAAGGCCGGCTCCGGCGCTCGGACGATGCGCGGCACCGCGGCGCATCCGCCCCTCGCGGACAGCGGGCCCGTCGTGGCCCCCGCCGCCCTCCGGCGCTCTCTCGGCGACACGGCCGAGGTCCTCTTCCCGCTCGTCCTCGACGCCGCAGCGCTCGCGCGGCGCGAGGTCGGCGGCCCCGACCTGCTCGAGCGCTTCGCGGCCTGGGGCGGCGACGGCGTCGTCGTCGCGGACACGGTCGGAACCGCGACGGGGGAGGAGCGGGTCGGCGCCTGGCTCGCCGGGCACCGCGACCGCGATCGGTTCCGGCTGCTCGGCCGCTTCGGCGGCTCCCCGTCCGCCGTCGCCTCCCCGCGCGCCCTGGTGACCCGCGTCGAGGAGTCGCTCCGGCGGCTCGGAGCCGAGCGACTCGACGTCCTGGCGGTCCGCCCCGACGGTGCCGGACGGCTCGACCAGCTGCTCAGCGCCGTCGAGGTGCTGCTCGCCCGCGGGCTCGTCGGCACCGCCGTCGCCTCGGGGTTCGCCGCCGAGGAGCTCTTCGAGGCGCGCGTGCTCGCCGGCCACGGCCACCCGCGGTTCGCCGGCGTCGAGCTGCCCTACAGCCTGCTCGACAGCACCCGGGCGGACGGCGACCTCGGTCTGGTCGCGGCCGGCCAGGGTCTCTCGCTGCTCTGCACGGCGCCGCTCGCGCACGGCTTCCTCGACGGCGTCGAGCGCGGACGCCGGCAGCTCGGCCGGCTCCCCGACGGCGTCCTCGCCGCCGCCCACGTCGGGCGGCGCGGGCGGCGCGTGCTGGTCGCCCTCGACGCCATCGGCGCCGAGCTCTCGGCCACCCCGGCCGCCGTCGCACTGGCCTGGCTGCTCTCCCGGCCGGGAGTGACCGCGGCTGCGGTCGCTCCGCGCTCTCCGGCCGACGTCGACGCCGTGGTGCGCGCCGTCTCGCTCGAGCTCGACGCCGGGCACCTGGCGGCCCTGGAGCGCGCCCGCCGCTGACGGGTCGCGCAGGGATCACCCGGTGCAGGTGGCCTAAGCTGTGCCGGATGAACCACGGCGTCGCACTCCCTCTCGAACAGCCGGAGACGACCATCGGGGCCGCCGGCGGCTCGCTCGTCCGCCGGACCGTCCTCTCGAGCGGTGTCCGCATCCTCAGCGAGGCGATGCCCGGGGCCCGCAGCGCGACGATCGGCTTCTGGGTCGCAGCCGGCTCCCGCGACGAGGCGCCCGCCCTGCCCGCGGTCGACGGCCGTCCCGCCGTGCCGTCCAACTTCGGCTCCACGCACTTCCTCGAGCACCTGCTCTTCAAGGGCACGGGCACCCGGTCGGCGCTCGACATCGCGGTCGCCTTCGACTCGGTCGGCGGCGAGCACAACGCGCTGACCGCCAAGGAGTACACGTGCTACTACGCCAAGGTGCAGGACCGCGATCTGCCGATGGCGGTCGAGGTCATCGGCGACATGGTCACGTCGAGCCTGCTCGACCCGGCCGAGTTCGAGACCGAGCGGGGCGTCATCCTCGAGGAGCTCGCGATGGCCGACGACGACCCGGCCGACGTCGCCAGCGAGCGGCTCTTCGAGGCCGTCTTCGGCGAGCACCCGCTCGGGCGCCCGATCGGCGGCACCCCCGCCATCATCGGCGAGGCCACCCGCGACGCCGTCTGGGCGCACTACCGCGCCGCCTACCGCCCGCGCGACCTCGTCGTCACGGTCGCGGGAGCGGTTGACCACGAGGTGCTCGTCGCGCAGCTCGAGCGCGTCCTCGCCGCCGACGGCTGGGACCTCAGCACGCCGGCCGCGCCGGTCGAGCGCCGCGTCGGCGGCTCGGCCGTCTTCACCCGCGGCACCGCCCTCTCGATCACCCACCGCCCGACCGAGCAGGCGAACCTGCTGATCGGCTTCCCCGGCCTGGCCGCCGCGGACGACCGGCGGATGACGATGGGCGTGCTGAACTCGATCCTCGGCGGCGGCATGTCCTCGCGCCTCTTCCAGGAGGTGCGCGAGAAGCGCGGCCTGGCCTACTCCGTCTACTCGTTCGCCCCGTCCTACTCCGACGCGGGGCTCTTCGGCCTCTACGCGGCCTGCACGCCGTCGAAGGCGGGTACCGTCGCCGAGCTGCTGCTGGCCGAGTTCACCCGCCTGGCCGAGCACGGCGTCACCGCCGAGGAGCTCGCCCGCGCCCGCGGCCAGCTGTCCGGCGCGGCAGCGCTCGCCCTGGAGGACTCGGACACCCGGATGTCGCGGCTCGGCCGCTCCGAGCTGACCTTCGGCGAGTTCGTCGACCTCGACGAGAGCCTGCGCCGACTCGCCCTCGTCGGCGCGGAGGACGTCCAGGCACTCGCGGCAGACTTGGCCCGGGGGCCGTCGTCGATCTCGGCCGTCGGAGCGGTCGACGAGTCGACCTTCGCCGGCATCGCCGAGATCGAGACCACTCCCGCGGCCTGACCCGCTCCGAGAACACCCGCTGACCGCGCACCGTCGCGCCGCACCAGGGAGGACCTCCGTGTCCCACTACATCTACCTCGTCCGCCACGGCGAGCAGCAGGACGCCGAGCACGGCATGCCCGACGGGCCGCTGTCGGCCCGCGGCGAGCGCCAGGCCCGGCTCATCGCCGAGCGGCTCGGCGGCGTCCCCTTCACCGGGGCGTGGCACTCGCCGCTGCGCCGGGCGGAGGAGACCGCCGCACGCTTCCAGGCGGTCCTGCCCGGGCTGTCGATCGAGCCGTCCTCGCTGCTGTTCGACTGCATCCCCTCCGGCCCGACCCCGGACATGCCGCGCGCCTTCGAGCCGTTCTTCGGCAGCGTCACCCCGGCCGAGATCGACGCCGGGCACGCGCAGATGCAGGACGCCGTGGCCGAGTTCCTCGCCCCGTCCCGCGAGGACCGCCACGACCTGCTCATCACGCACAACTTCGTCATCGGCTGGTTCGTCCGGCACGTGTTCGACGCCCCGGACTGGCGCTGGCTCGGCGTGAACCAGGCGAACTGCGGCCTGACGATCATCCGCGTCCGCTCCCGCAAGCCCCCGGTCCTCGTCGTCCACAACGACCTCGCCCACCTCCCCGTCGAGCTGCGCACCGGCCTCCCCGAGGCGCAGTCCTACTGACCCCCGCGACGGCGGCGAGGAAGCTGCGCTGCTCGCCCCCAAGGACGTCGGTCTCGATACGCCCCTCCGGGGCTACTCGACCAGCAGGGAAAGTGGCCCCTCCGGGACTGCTCGACCAGCAGGGGTCGCGCTGCATGCTGATCGAGTAGCTCGCGCAGCGGGCGTATCGAGATCCCGCTCCGCCCGCAGTCCCACCACGCCCGCGGTCGTTAGGCTGGCCGGGTGACCACCTCCGTCGCCGTCGTCGGTGCAACCGGCAAACTCGGCTCCCTCACCTGCTCGCTCCTCGAGGCCTCGGAGGAGTTCGACCTCGTCGCCCGGCTCGGCTCGCGCAGCGACCCGCGCGAGATGCTCGCGGCGGACGTCGTCGTGGACATGACGCTCCCGGCGGTCAGCCAGCAGATCGTCGACCTCGCCGTCGCGAACGGCAGGAAGGTGCTCGTCGGCACCTCCGGCTGGACCGGCGACCGCATCGCGGCGCTCCGCCGCAGCGTCGACGCGCAGCCCGGCGCCGGCGTGGTGATCATCCCCAACTTCTCGCTCGGCTCGGTCCTCGCCACCGCGCTGTCCACGGTCGCGGCGCGCTTCTTCGACGCGGTCGAGATCGTCGAGACCCACGGCGCCCGCAAGGTCGACTCGCCCTCCGGCACCGCCGTGCGCACCGCCGAGCTGCTGCTCCGCGCGCGCGCCGAGCTGGGCCCCGTCCAGGCGCCGCACACCGACCAGCGTGCCCGCGGCCAGCAGGTGGCGAGCATCCCGGTGCACAGCCTGCGCCTGCCCGGAGTCGAGGCGCGTCAGGAGGTGGTCTTCGGCGGCACCGGCGAGACGGTCACGATCCGCCACGACACCACGTCCTCCGCGTCCTACGAGGCCGGCATCCTCCGCGCCCTCGACGCCGTGCGCAGCACCACCGGCGTGGTCGTCGGCCTCGACGCGCTGATCGACCTCCGCGCCGCCTTCGACGCCGCACCCCTGGCCGAGCAGGTCCGCGACGAGCCGGCGATCAGCGACGACGTCCCCTCCGGCCAGGCCGCGGCCGCCACGAGCACCCCGTGAGGACCCGCATCGGCGTCGGCCTGATGGCCGTCCTCCTCGCGCTCTACCTCTTCGTCTGCCTGCAGTACTCGTACGTCGCCTTCGCCGCCGGGACGGTGCCGGGCATCGTGATGGGCGTCGGCCTGCTCGTCCTCGGCGGGGTCGGCGTCTGGGGGCTCGTGCGCGAGATCTCCTTCGGCGTCCGCGCCGAGAAGCTGGCCCGGCGCCTCGAGTCCGAGGACGCCCTGCCCTCCGAGGTCCTCGAATCCAGCGCGACCGGCCGACTCGACCGGACCGAGGCCGACGCGCTCTTCCCGCGCTACGCGGCCGACGTCGACGAGGACCCCGGCAGCTGGCGCGCCTGGTACCGGCTCGGCCTCGCCTACGACGCGAGCGGCGACCGCAAGCGCGCCCGCGGGGCGATCCGCCGCTCGATCGCCCTGGAGCGCGAGCGGCCCGCCTGATCGGCGGCGCTCAGTCCGCCAGCACCGCCTGCAGCGCCTCGGCCACCGTGCGGTGCCGGAAGACGAAGCCGTCGTCGAGCAGCCGCTGCGGCACCAGCCGCTGGCTCGAGAGCAGCAGCTCGTGCCCCGCGTCGCGCAGTGCGAGCTCGATGATCTTCTCCGGGACGGGCAGCTTGAACGGCCGGTGCAGCAGCTCGGCCAGGGTGCTCATGACCTCGTTCGCCGTCGCGGCCTCGGGCCCCGCGAGGTTGACCGGGCCGGACAGCGACGAGGTCAGCAGGTGCCGGATCGCGGCGGCCTCGTCGTAGTGGCTGATCCACGGCCAGTACTGCTGTCCGCCGCCCAGCGGGCCGCTCAGTCCCAGCTTCGTCAGCGGCAGCAGCGGCTTGAGTGCGCCGCCGTTCCCGAGCACGAGCCCGGTGCGCACCGTCACGACGCGCGCGGTCTCGGGAGCGAGCAGCGCCGCCTGCTCCCAGCGCTCGACGACGTCGGCGAGGAAGCCCTCGCCGCGGGGGGACTCCTCGGTCAGCTCCTCGCCCGGCCGGTCGCCGTAGTAGCCGACGGCAGAGGCGTTCAGCAGGATCGACGGGGGAGTGGACGCCATCCGCATCGCGTCGGTGATGGTCTGCGTGGCCTGCACCCGCGAATCGAGGATCTCGCGCTTGTACGAGGAGGTCCACGGGAGGCGGCTGATCGAGGCGCCCGAGAGGTTGACCACGGCGTCGACCCGGTCGAGCACGCTGAAGTCGAGCATGTGCGAGGCGGGCGCCCAGTGGAACTCGTCCGGGCTGGTCGGGGCGTGGCGGACAAGGCGGAAGATCTCGTGCCCGTCCGAGCGCAGCTGGCGCACGAGCTCCGAGCCGATCATGCCGCTCGCCCCGGAGATCAGGACCCGCAGCCGCTTCGGAGCCGCGGGCTCCTCCTGCGCGTGGGTCGCCGTGTCCGGCGCCTCGCCGGGCGGCACGGCCGGCCGCGGTGCCGCCGTGCGGGTGGAGCGCCGGGGGGAGTCGCCGGCGCTGCCGGTGCCGTCCTGGTCCGAGTGCCGTGCGGTCGATTCGCTCATGGTGCCTCCCGAGGCCCGTCGCGGGCCGCCCGCGAAGCGGGATTCAGCCTAGGGCGTCGCGATCGGCATCCGGTGTGCGCCGGCCGCGCGCGTGCACCCGCGCGGCCGACCCTGCGTCGCTCGGCCCCCGCGCCGAGGGTCTATCGTCGAAGCCGTGACCGACCAGAGCGCCTCCGACAGCACCCCGATCTTCCGCTCCGATGTGGTCGTCGAGCTCGTCCGCTCCAGCGCCCACGACTCCGATGTCCTCTTCGCCGCCCGCGTCTCGACGCAGGGCGAGAAGACCCTCGCCGGCGCCCTCGACGAGGAGTCGGCCGACAGCGAGCTGCAGGGCAAGCGCGACCGCGGCCTGATCAACTACCTGATGCGCGACCGCCACGGCTCGCCCTTCGAGCACAACTCGATGACCTTCTACGTGCAGGCGCCGATCTTCGTCTTCCGCGAGTTCATGCGGCACCGCATCGCCTCCTACAACGAGGAGTCGGGCCGCTACCGCGAGCTCCGCCCCGTCTTCTACGTGCCCGGCCCGCAGCGCAACCTCGTCCAGGTCGGCAAGCCCGGCGCCTACTCCTTCGAGCCCGGCACCCCCGAGCAGACCGAGCTCGTGGTCGCCGAGACGCGACGCGCCAGCACCCAGGCCTTCGAGGCGTACCAGCGGATGCTCCAGGAGGGCGTTGCCCGCGAGGTCGCCCGCATCGTCCTGCCGCTGAACATCTACTCCTCGATGTACGTGACGCTGAACGCCCGCTCGCTGATGAACTTCCTCTCCCTCCGCACCAAGCGCGAGGACTCGACGTTCCCCTCCTTCCCGCAGCGCGAGATCGAGATGGCCGCCGAGCAGATGGAGCAGCACTTCGAGCAGCTCATGCCCCTCACCGCCGCCGCCTTCACCGCGAACGGCCGCGTCGCCCCCTAGCAGCGTCCCTGCCCGCACCGCATCCGCTCTGCAGGTGCCCCGCCGTTGTGCAGGTGCCTGTCCGTTGTGCAGGCATCTGTCCGATCTGCAGGCGATCCGAGGACGAAGCCGCCTGGAGCCGCGCGAGTAGGCCCGGGCGGGCCGGGATCGCCTGCACACCGCACCACTCCCCGCGGAGGCATCCCCCTCCACAGGAGCCGTGGCGTCGGATTCTCCACCGATCGGAGCCCGCGCCCCCGCGCGCCCTTCCTGCGCGGCCACGCTCTCCCTGTGCGCGCGTCCTCCGGCTCCGTCCTCCGCGCCGGAGGCCTGGTGAAGACCGAGCAGTTCCTCCGCGAGGGCTCCTCCGCACGCGAGCTCCGCGAGGCGGTGAAGACCGGAGCGCTCCTTCGCGTCCGGAAGGGCTGGTACGCCCCTCCCGGAGTCGACACCGGAATCGAGCGCGCCTTCCGCGTCGGCGGGGTCCTCGCCTGCGCGAACGCCGCCGTCGCGCACGGGCTCTGGGTGCCGCGCTTCCGTGGCCTGCACATCGCCGTCCGCGCCCACGCCTCCCGACTCCGGGATCCCGACCGTCACGCCGTCCGGCTCTCCCACGATCCCGGCGTCGTCGTCCACTGGTCGAAGGAGGCACCGCGGCCCTCCGCTCTGGTCCAGGCGCTCGAGGACTGCGTCGTCGAGGCGGCGGCCTGCCAGGGCGCCGAGTTCGCCTTCGTCCTCCTGGAATCGGCGCTGCACAGGCGGCTCCTCGACTCTGCAGGTCGAGCGCGGCTCCTCGCGCGGCTGCCGGCTCCCCATCGGCGGCTCCTCCGCTGGGCCGGTTCGTCCTCCGAGAGCGGGCTGGAGTCGATGGTCGCCTTCCGGCTGCGGACTCTCGGGATCGCCTTCCGCCAGCAGGTGCGCATCGACCGCCGGCGCATCGACTTCCTGCTCGGCGAGGTGCTCGCCCTCGAGGTGGACGGTGCTGCGTTCCACGATGCCGAGCACGACAACCGGCGCGATGTCGAGCTCGGCCTGCTCGGCTACCGCGTCCGCCACTACCGCACCTCCCTCGTCCTCGACGACCGGCCCCTCGTCGAGGCCGACATCCTCGCCGCCCTCTCCCGCGGGGATCACGTCCGCACCTGACTCCCTCCGTCGGCGCACGGCGGGGATCCGTTCGATCTGCAGGTGTTCGAGCCCCGTCGAGGTCTCCGGCGCGGCTGAAAGCCCGTTCGGCTCGGCGAGTCCTGCAGATCAAACGAGAGCGTGCAGACCCGGCCGGCATCCGCGGATCAGAACGCCACGAGCCCGCGGCCACCGACCCGTTACCCTGGGCTCGTGTCAACTCCGGAGAATCCTTTCGGCCAGGTCCTGGTCGCCCTGGTCACCCCGTTCACCGCCGACGGCGAGGTCGACTGGCCCGGTGTCGAGAAGCACATCGACGACTGCATCGCGAAGGGCGCCGACGGCATCGTCGTCACCGGCACCACCGGCGAGACCAGCACCCTCACCGACCCGGAGAAGATCCGGCTCGTCGAGGTCGGCAAGTCCGTCGCCGCGGGACGCGCGAAGATCATCACCGGCGGCGGCTCGAACGAGACCGCGCACGCGATGCAGCTCGCCCGCCAGAGCGAGAAGGCCGGCGCCGACGGCAACATGATCGTCACGCCGTACTACAACAAGCCCACCCAGGCCGGCATCCTCACGCACTTCCGGATGATCGCCGACGCGACCGACCTCCCGGTCATCCTCTACGACATCCCCGGCCGCACCGGCGTGCCCATCCGCTACGAGACGATCCTCCGCGCGGCCAAGCACCCCAACATCCTCGCCGTGAAGGACGCCAAGGGCGATCTCTCCGAGGTCAGCCGCGTCCTCAACCAGACCGACCTGATGTACTTCTGCGGCGACGACGCCAACGTCCTGCCCGAGCTGGCCATCGGCGCCACCGGCCTGATCGGCGTCACCGCCAACATCGCCGCCTCGCCCTACCGCACCATCGTCGACGCCGTGAACTCCGGCGACCTCAGGGCCGCCACCCTCGCGCACCAGCAGCTCGAGCCGCTCGTGCGCGCGGTGATGACGCACGTGCCCGGCACCGTCGCGGCGAAGTACATCCTGCACGGCCTCGGCCGCATCTCCTCGCCCCGCGTGCGCCTGCCGCTGGTCGGCCCCGAGGAGTCGGAGGCCGCCCTGATCGAGGACGAGCTCGGCCTCGTCCGCGACATCCCCGGTGTCGACTTCCGCAACTTCCGGCCCGACCGCAACGCCGCCGCGGGCGGCGCGCTGCCGAAGGTCGCCGGCACCACACGCTGACGCCGCACGAGCGGCACGGACGACTCCCGACCGAGGAAGAGGAGGGCGCATGCCCAGTCCCGTGATCACTCCTGCCGCGCTCGAGGCGGGCACGCTGCGGATCATCCCGCTCGGCGGCCTCGGCGAGATCGGCCGCAACATGACGGTCTTCGAGATCGACGGCAAGATCCTCGTGGTCGACTGCGGCGTGCTCTTCCCGGAGGAGAACCAGCCGGGCGTGGACCTGATCCTGCCCGACTTCACCCCGATCAAGGACCGCCTCGAGGACATCGTCGGCGTCGTGCTGACCCACGGCCACGAGGACCACATCGGTGCTGTCCCCTACCTCCTCAAGCTCGAGCGGGACATCCCGCTGATCGGCTCGACCCTGACGCTCGCGCTGGTCGAGGCGAAGCTGAAGGAGCACCGGATCAAGCCCTACACGCTGACGGTGAAGGAGGGCGACGTCGAGAACCTCGGTCCCTTCGAGCTCGAGTTCGTGGCGGTCAACCACTCCATCCCGGACGCGCTCGCCGTCGCGATCATCACCGACGCGGGCTCCGTGCTGCACACCGGCGACTTCAAGATGGACCAGCTCCCGCTCGACGGGCGCATCACCGATCTCCGCGCCTTCGCCCGCCTCGGCGAGGAGGGCATCGACCTGTTCATGGTCGACTCGACCAACGCCGACGTGCCCGGCTTCACGCCGAACGAGCGCGACATCGGCCCGGTCATCGAGAGCGTGATCGCGAAGGCGACCCGCCGGGTCATCGTGGCGAGCTTCTCCAGCCACGTGCACCGGGTGCAGCAGGTGCTCGACGCTGCGCACGCGAACGGGCGCCGCGTGGCGCTGCTCGGCCGCTCGATGGTGCGCAACATGGGCATCGCGGCCACCCTGGGATACCTCAAGGTGCCGGAGGGTGTGCTGATCGACGTCAAGAAGGCGGGCGACATCCCGGAGGACAGGATCGTCTACATGTCCACCGGCTCGCAGGGCGAGCCGATGGCGGTGCTCAGCCGGATGGCGAACCTCGACCACCAGATCCAGCCCGGCGAGGGCGACACCGTCATCCTCGCGTCGAGCCTCATCCCCGGCAACGAGAACGCGGTCTACCGCGTGATCAACGGCCTGACCAGGCTCGGCGCCACCGTCGTGCACAAGGGCAACGCGAAGGTGCACGTCTCGGGTCACGCCGCCGCCGGCGAGCTCATCTACTGCTACAACATCCTCAAGCCGCTCAACGTCCTGCCGGTGCACGGCGAGTACCGCCACCTCGTCGCCAACGCGAAGCTCGCGCAGGCCACCGGCATCGCGGAGGAGAACACGATCATCGCCGAGGACGGCACGGTGCTCGATCTCCGCGCCGGCGTCGTGACCGTGGCCGGCCAGCTCGACCTCGGCTTCGTCTACGTCGACGGCTCGTCGGTCGGCGAGATCACCGACGCCGACCTCAAGGACCGCCGCATCCTCAGCGAGGAGGGCTTCATCTCGATCATCGTCGTCGTGGAGGCGGGCACCGGCCGGATCGTGGTCGGTCCCGAGATCCACGCCAAGGGCTTCGCGGAGGACGACAGCGTCTTCGACGACGTGAAGCCGCGCATCGCGAAGGCCCTCGAGGAGGCGGTGCAGAGCGGAGTCAGCGATCAGCACGCGCTCTCGCAGAGCATCCGCCGCGTCGTCGGCCGCTGGGTGAACACCACCTATCGCCGCCGCCCGATGATCGTCCCCCTGGTCATCGAGGCCTGACCCCGGACGGAGTGCCCCCGACGCTCCGGCCCGTTCCCGCACCGTCACCCGCCCCCGGGCACCCGTCCGCACCTCATGCCAGACCCGATCCCCCACGGAGACCGCGCATGGACCACTCGATCCGCCCCGCCCGCCGCGAGGACGCCCCCTTCCTCGCCGACATGCTCGTCGACGCGGCGAACTGGAACTGGACGGCGGCCCGCACCCGCATCGACGTCCTCGAGGAGGAGTCGACCCGCCGCTACGTCGCCGGCTGGCCCCGGCCCGGCGATCTCGGCTCGGTCGCCGAGACCGCCGACGGCGAGCGGATCGGCGCCTGCTGGTTCCGCCTCTTCAGCGCCGCCGCACCCGGCCGCGGGTTCGTCGCCGCGGGCGTGCCCGAGCTGACCCTCGGGGTGCGGCCGGTCTGGCGCGCGCAGGGCATCGGCCGCGGGCTGCTGCGCGCCGCTCTGGACCAGGCACGCACCGCCGGCTACGCGCGGGTCTCGCTCAACGTGTCGACGGACAACTTCGCCCGACGGCTCTACCGGAGCGAGGGCTTCAGCGCGGTGGCCGACCGCGGCGACGCGGAGACGATGGTCGCGACGCTGCGCTGACCGCACGAGGTCCGGGCCGCGCGGCCGCCGCCCCCCGGCGCGGGTCCGCGGCGATGACGGAGGCGGCGGGTACGGTGGCCCTATGGCGACGACTCCGAAGACGACCTCCCGCGCGAAGGCGAGCGCCCCCGCGCGCTCGAGCACTCCGCGCTCCGGCCGCGGCTCCGGGCGGGGATCGTCCGAGAAGAGCACGGTCGCGTTCAGCTCGACCCCGCGCACGAATCCGCTCGTCACCGTCTGGATGGCGCTGGCGCACCTGGCCGGCGGTGCCGCCCGCGCACTCGGTCCGGAGCGCCTGGCGAAGGAGGAGCGCCGCGACGGCGTCCCCTTCCTGCTCCTGCTGCTCGCGATCACCGGCGCGGTGGTGGAGTGGTTCCTCGCGACCGACCCGGTCGCCCTCGTGCTCGACGCCTGGAGCTTCGGCGGCCTGTTCGGCCGCGTCGCCTACGTCCTCCCCGTGGTGCTGCTGCTCTTCTCGCTCTGGCTGTTCCGTCACCCGCGCTCGGTCGACGACAACGGCCGCATCGGCGTCGGCCTCGCCGTCCTGCTGATCTCCTCCGCCGGGCTCTGCCACGCGCACCTCGGCGCGCCGCAGCCGGGCTCGGGCATCGACCAGATGGCCGCCGCCGGCGGTGTCCTCGGCTGGCTCGTCGGTGCGCCGCTCGTGGCGATCGCGACCGTGCCGGGCGCCACGGTGCTCCTCTCCCTGGTCGTCCTGCTCTCCCTCTTCATCATCACCAAGACCCCGCCGAACCGGATCGCCGCCCGCTCGCGCGAGCTCTACGGCTACCTCTTCGGCGCCCCCGTCCTCGACGACGAGGAGCGCGCGCGCCTCAAGGCGGAGAGGGCGGCGAGCAAGGCCGCCGCGAAGGCCGAGAGCGAGAAGGCCGAGGACGAGCAGGAGGACGGCGGCGAGCTGCCCTGGTGGCGCCGCACGGACTCCGGTCGCGAGGACGAGCCGACCGTCCAGGCCGAGCTGCCGATCGACGCGCTCGGCGACGACGACGAGGCGCCGAAGGGCCGGAAGGGCCGCGGCCGCGCGAAGGGCTTTGACACCGCGCTCGAGGAGCCGGCGTCCGCCGAGCGTGACGAGCCGGCCGACCCGCCCACCCGCTCCTACGCGACCGAGGTGATCTCCGAGGCCGAGTCGGCCGAGGCCGCCCTGGCCCGCCACGATCAGAGCGCGACCACCCGCATCCCGCTGGGCGTGGTGGACGACGACGCGACCGGCGTCATCGCGCTCGACGACCTCGACGTCGCCCCTGCGGTCCCGCTCCCGCCGGTGATCGAGACCGGTCCGATCGCGCCGATCGCCGCCGACCCCACCGCCGACTTCGACTCCTCCTTCGAGGAGGAGACCCCGTACCGCCTGCCGTCCGCCTCCGCCCTCTCCACCGGCACGCCGTCGAAGGCGCGCTCGGCGGCGAACGACGAGATGGTCCGTGCGCTCACCGAGGTGCTCCAGCAGTTCAACGTGGACGCGACGGTCACCGGCTTCTCCCGGGGCCCGACGGTCACCCGCTACGAGATCGAGCTCGGCCCGGGCGTCAAGGTCGAGCGCGTCACGGCGCTGAGCAAGAACCTCTCCTACGCGGTCGCCAGCAACGAGGTCCGGATCCTCTCGCCGATCCCGGGCAAGAGCGCGATCGGCGTCGAGATCCCGAACACCGACCGCGAGATCGTCTCGCTCGGCGACGTCCTGCGCTCCGCCGCGTCGACGACGTCGACCCACCCGATGACGATCGGCGTCGGCAAGGACGTCGAGGGCGGCTACGTCGTGGCCAACCTCGCCAAGATGCCGCACCTCCTCGTCGCCGGCTCCACCGGCTCCGGCAAGTCCAGCTTCGTGAACTCGATGATCACGAGCCTGCTGATGCGCGCGAGCCCGCAGGACGTCCGGATGGTGCTGATCGACCCCAAGCGCGTCGAGCTCACGATCTACGGCGGGGTCCCGCACCTGATCACGCCCATCATCACGAACCCCAAGAAGGCCGCCGAGGCGCTGCAGTGGGTCGTGAAGGAGATGGACATGCGGTACGACGACCTCGCGTCGTTCGGCTACCGGCACATCGACGACTTCAACGCGGCGGTGCGCAGCGGCGAGATCAAGCTCCCCGCGGGCAGCAACCGCGTCCTCCGGCCCTACCCCTACCTCCTGGTGGTCGTCGACGAGCTCGCCGACCTGATGATGGTCGCCCCGCGCGACGTCGAGGACTCGATCGTCCGCATCACCCAGCTCGCCCGGGCCTCCGGCATCCACCTCGTGCTCGCCACCCAGCGGCCGAGCGTCGACGTCGTCACCGGCCTGATCAAGGCCAACGTGCCCAGCCGCCTGGCCTTCGCCGTGACGAGCGTCACCGACTCGCGGGTCATCCTCGACCAGCCCGGCGCCGACAAGCTCATCGGCCAGGGCGACGGCCTGTTCCTGCCGATGGGCACGAACAAGCCGATGCGTGTCCAGGGCGCCTGGGTCCGCGAGGAGGAGATCGCCAAGGTCGTCGAGCACGTCACGCGGCAGGCCCAGCCGGAGTACCGCCAGGACATCACGGTCCAGGCGCAGCGCAAGGAGATCGACTCCGACATCGGCGACGACCTCGAGCTGCTGATGGCTGCGGCCGAGCTCGTGGTCAGCACGCAGTTCGGCTCGACCTCGATGCTGCAGCGCAAGCTCCGCGTCGGCTTCGCGAAGGCGGGCCGCCTGATGGACCTGCTCGAGTCCCGCGAGGTCGTCGGCCCCTCCGAGGGGTCGAAGGCGCGCGACGTGCTGGTGACCGCCGAGCAGCTGCCGGGGGTCCTCTCGCGGATGCGCGGCGAGGAGCCCGGCGAGCACTCCGCCGCGCCGTCGCCTACCGCACCCGACGCCTACGCCGATCCGCTGGCGGAGCCCTCGGGCCCGGTCGCGACCGACTACCACGACGACGACGAGGGCTCCGATGACGACGCCTGGGCGCTCACGGGGCGCGACTGAGCGATGACCACGCCGCCGAATCGACCGATCACGAGGAACGGCTCAGACCGATGACCAGCCCCACCGCGCACGCCGACGCCGCCCCGAGCAACTGGAACCTGCCCAACGCGATCACCGTGGTGCGCATCCTGCTCGCCCCGGTGTTCTTCTGGCTGCTCCTGGCCGACAACGGCGAGGACGGCGGCGTGCGCATCGCGGCCGCGCTGCTCTTCATCGTCGCGATCGCGACCGACGGGATCGACGGCCACATCGCGCGCAGCCGCGGGCTGGTCACCGACCTCGGCAAGCTGCTCGACCCGATCGCGGACAAGGTGCTCACCGGCGCCGCGCTGGTCGGCCTCTCGATCCTCGCCGAGCTGCCCTGGTGGGTCACGATCGTCATCCTCGTCCGCGAGATCGGCATCACCGTGTTCCGGATGGCCGTCCTCTCGGACCGGGTGATCCCCGCCTCCCGCGGCGGCAAGCTGAAGACGATCGTGCAGTCCGTCGCGATCTCGCTCGCGCTCCTTCCGCTCTGGACCTTCCTGGGCGAGTGGGTGCACTGGCTGAACGGCATCACGATGACGGCCGCGGTCGTCCTCACCGTCGTGACCGGCATCGACTACCTGGCCGACGCGGCGCGCCAGAGTCGCGCGGCCCGCGGGCGCCGATGAGCGCCGAGGAGCTGCTGCAGGCACTCGCGGAGCGCGGTCTCGCGCTGGCGGTCGCGGAGTCGCTGACGGGCGGGGCGCTGAGCTCCGCCCTGGTCGAGGTGCCCGGCGCCTCCGCCGTCTACCGCGGGGGAGTGGTGTCCTACGCCACTGATCTGAAGCACCGCCTGCTCGGGGTCGACGCGGACCTCCTGGCGCAGGAGGGACCCGTCCACCCCGTGGTCGCCGTGCAGATGGCGCGCGGCGCCGCCCGGCAGCTCGGCGAGGCAGGCGCGAGGACCGTCGGCGTCGCGACGACGGGGGTCGCGGGCCCGGAGCCGCAGGGCGGAGCGGCCGTCGGCACCGTGTTCGTCGCGGCGGTCCTGGGCGAGGCCGAGCTCGTGCGCGAGCACCGCTTCGACGGCGGGCGGCCCGAGATCCGCGCCGCGTCCGTCGCCGCGGCACTCGATCTGGCCGGCGAGCTCGCGGCCTCGGCCGTGTGACGTCCGAGAGTCCCCGAACCGCCTCGGAATCGTGGAATGCGCAGGGTTTCGGCCGGGTTACATCTGACGTCGCTCACACGCAAAGTCCAGTCATCCGGTATTAGAGTCGACTCACACGAGCCGGGTAGTGAACAGCTATCCGGCTCTCTCGTACACATCCCCTTCGAATCCGATGCTCCGGCATTCCTCGAAGCGGTGCGCGAGAAGCGGTTGACGTGGAGAAGGAGGGTCCAGTGGTTCTAGTTCGTCAGGAGATCGGCGATGTCCTCAGGGACTTTCGCCTGCAGAAAGGTCGCACCCTGCGCCAGGTGGCGAGCAAGGCGAGTGTCGCTCTCGGCTACCTCAGCGAGGTCGAGCGCGGTCAGAAGGAGGCGTCGTCCGAGATCCTCGCTTCGGTGGCCGATGCGCTCGACACTCCGATCTCGGTGATCATGCGCGAGGTCGGCGACCGTCTCGCGGTCATCGAGGGGATCGACACGATCCCCGACACCATCCCGGCCGACATGGTCGCCGGATTCGACGCGGACCTCGTCTCGCAGTAGCGGATCCGTCCTCTTCCCACCCACCGCACCGCACCTCGCGAAGGGCGCCCGAGCTCCGGCTCCGGCGCCCTTCATCGTTCCCGGAGACGCACCCGCCCGAACCCTCCAGGCTTCCGCCCCGGTTCGGCTTGTTACCGTGGACGCATGCGCCTGAGCGAGTTCCAGCAGCTGGTCGATGACGAGTTCGGCGACGCGTACGCGCGCGTCCTCGTCTCCGACCTCGTGCTGACCGAGCTCGGCGGGAGGACCGCGCAGAAGGCCCTCCGCGACGGCGCGGAGCCCCGAGAGGTCTGGATCGCGCTGTGCCGCGCCAACGACGTCCCCGAGGGCCGCTGGCACGGGATCGACCCGGCGAAGCGCCGGCACTGACGCCGGGCGGCTCGCGCTGTCGCCCGCCGCCCGAAGTCGTGTTCGACACGCCGGGCGCGCCACCATCGAATCCCTGTTCGAACGGGTCTAAGCTCCTCACCAGAAGCAGGATCGCCTCCGTCTCCACAGAAGCGGTCCGGCTCGGCGCCGATGTCGGTGGTCGGGCCTACCGTCGACATCAGTCACACGGACTGCTTCACCGCCTTGTCGCAACCGGCCGGGACCGCATTCAGGGGCACTCGCCCGCGAACGGCTCCGGTACGACACGACAGCCTGTAGGCGATACCACCACGACACGAGAGCGAGACGGCCATGCCCAGTTCCTCAGACCGCGAGAAGTCCCTCGAGACCGCACTCGCCCAGATCGACCGCCAGTTCGGCAAGGGCGCCGTCATGCGCCTCGGCAGCGACGACCGCGCCCCCGTCGAGGTGATCCAGACCGGCTCGATCGCGCTCGACGTCGCGCTCGGGATCGGCGGACTCCCGCGCGGCCGCATCGTCGAGATCTACGGCCCCGAGTCCTCGGGAAAGACCACGCTGACCCTGCACGCGATCGCCAACGCCCAGCGCAACGGCGGCATCGCGGCCTTCATCGATGCGGAGCACGCGCTCGACCCCGAGTACGCCAAGAAGCTCGGCGTCGACATCGACTCGCTCCTCGTCTCGCAGCCGGACACGGGCGAGCAGGCGCTCGAGATCGCCGACATGCTCGTGCGCTCCGGCTCCATCGACCTCATCGTCATCGACTCCGTCGCAGCGCTCGTGCCCCGCGCCGAGATCGAGGGCGAGATGGGCGACTCGCACGTCGGCCTCCAGGCCCGCCTGATGTCGCAGGCCCTCCGCAAGCTTACCGGTGGCCTGAACACCACGAACACCACGATGATCTTCATCAACCAGCTCCGCGAGAAGATCGGCGTCTTCTTCGGCAGCCCCGAGACCACCGCGGGCGGCAAGGCGCTGAAGTTCTACGCGTCGGTCCGCCTCGACATCCGCCGCATCGAGACGCTGAAGGACGGCACCGACGCGGTCGGAAACCGCACTCGCGTCAAGGTCGTCAAGAACAAGATGGCGCCGCCGTTCAAGCAGGCCGAGTTCGACATCCTCTACGGCATCGGTATCTCCCGCGAGGGCAGCCTGATCGACTTCGGTGTCGAGCACGAGATCGTCCGCAAGTCGGGCGCCTGGTACACCTACGACGGCGACCAGCTCGGCCAGGGCAAGGAGAAGGCGCGCCAGTTCCTCATCGACAACCCGGACATCGCGGCGGAGATCGAGAAGCGCATCCTGATCAAGCTCGGCGTCGTCGCCGACCCGAACGCCGTGGTCGACGCCGCCCCGGTCGCGATCGAGACGAAGCAGCCGGTCCGCGAGACCAAGCCGCCCGTCCGCAAGGGCGCCTAGCCCGTGGGGGAGAAGGCTGCGGAGGGGGCACAGGGTCGGCCCGTGGCCTTCCTCCCCTGGGTCAAGGACGACGGGGCGGCCGCCGAGGCGGTCGAGCCCGCCGTCGACGCGATCGCGGAGCTCTCGGCGCACGTCGCGCGGCGGGACGCCGCGCCCTCGAGGGCTCCGGGCCGGTCGTCCCGATCGGACGACTCCGCGGCGGACGTCGCAGAGGACGACTCCCCGGAGGAGGACTCCTTCGCGGAGGATCTCCCCGAGGAGCCCGACCCCGAGCAGATCGCCGACCGCATCGTCCGCGGCCTGTCGCGCAAGAGCCTCTCGGTCGCCGAGGTCGAGGCGCGCCTCTACACCGAGGGCGTCGCCGAGAAGGACGCGATCGACATCCTCGAGCGCTTCACCCGCTTCGGCTACCTCGACGACTACAAGATGGCGGAGTCGCTGGTGATCCAGCTGCGCGAGCGCAAGAAGCTCGGGCGCTCGTCGATCATGCAGGAGCTGCGCGCCCGCAAGCTCGACCCCGACGCGATCGCGACCGCGCTGGACGAGTTCGACGGCGACGACGAGTACCGCACGGCGATGGAGCTCGCGCGCAAGCGCCTGCCGAGCCTGCGGTCGCTCTCCGACGAGGTCGCGGAGCGCCGCCTCTCCGGGTTCCTCGCGCGTCGCGGCTACGCCGGCGCACTGGTCCAGCGCGTCGTCCGCGAGACGGTGCGCAAGCCCGGCTCGAGCGTCCGCTTCCGCTGAACGACCGCGCCGCCCGGTCGCCGAGAGGCGGCCGGAGCGGCGCGTAGAATCGCACACCATGAGCACGCTCGGTCCGGTGACCTCCCCCCTCGTCGATGCGCGGCCGAGGACCTACGAGGTCCGCACCTTCGGCTGCCAGATGAACGTCCACGACTCCGAGCGGCTCAGCGGCTCGCTCGAGGCGGCCGGCTACGTCTCGGCCGACGGCGCCGAGGCCGACATCGTCGTCATCAACACCTGCGCGGTCCGCGAGAACGCGGACAACAAGCTCTACGGCAACCTCGGCCACCTCGCCTCGGTCAAGCGCCGGCACGAGGGGATGCAGATCGCCGTCGGCGGCTGCCTCGCGCAGAAGGACAAGAACGTCATCCTCGAGAAGGCTCCGTGGGTCGACGTCGTCTTCGGGACGCACAACATGGGGGCGCTGCCGAGACTGCTCGAGCGGGCCCGGCACAACGACGAGGCCCAGCTCGAGATCCTCGAGTCGCTCGACGTCTTCCCCTCGACGCTGCCGACCAAGCGCGACTCGACGTACAGCGGCTGGGTCTCCATCTCCGTCGGCTGCAACAACACCTGCACCTTCTGCATCGTCCCCGCCCTGCGCGGCAAGGAGAAGGACCGCCGTCCCGGCGACGTGCTCGCCGAGATCCAGGCGCTCGTCGACGACGGCGCGATCGAGGTGACCCTCCTCGGCCAGAACGTGAACTCCTACGGCGTCGAGTTCGGCGACCGGCAGGCGTTCTCGAAGCTGCTCCGCGCCGCGGGCACGATCCAGGGCCTCGAGCGGATCCGCTTCACCAGCCCGCACCCGGCCGCCTTCACCGACGACGTCATCGACGCGATGGCCGAGACGCCGGCCGTCATGCCGCAGCTGCACATGCCGCTGCAGTCCGGCTCCGACCGCATCCTCAAGGCGATGCGCCGCTCCTACCGCTCCGAGCGCTTCCTCGGGATCCTCGACCGCGTCCGCGGCCGGATCCCGCACGCGGCGATCAGCACCGACATCATCGTCGGCTTCCCCGGTGAGACCGAGGCCGACTTCCAGGAGACCCTCCGTGTGGTCGAGGCGGCCCGCTTCGCCTCCGCCTTCACCTTCCAGTACTCCATCCGCCCGGGGACGCCCGCGGCGACGCTGCCCGACCAGATCCCGAAGGCGGTCGTCCAGGAGCGCTTCGAGCGCCTGGCCGCGCTGCAGGACTCGATCAGCGAGAGCGAGAACCGCACGGTCGTCGGGCGCCGGGTGGAGGTGCTCGTCGCGACCGGCGAAGGCCGCCGCGACAGCACGACGCACCGCCTCAGCGGCCGCGCCGAGGACAGCCGCCTGGTGCACTTCGATGTGCCCGCCGGCTCCGAGCAGCCGCGCCCGGGCGACGTCGTCAGCGTCGAGGTCACCCGCGCCGCACCCTTCTACCTGATCGCCGACTCGACCGACGGTGCTCCGCTGCAGGTCCGCCGCACTCGCGCCGGCGACGCCTGGGACCGCGCGCAGGCGGAGTCGTGCGGAGTCCCTGCGGCTCCGGGCGCCAGCGGCGCACCGAAGGTCTCGCTCGGCCTGCCGTCGCTCCGCCTCCGCCCGATCACGCCGGTCGCGCCGGAGACACTGACCACGCCGATCTACGACGTTCTCGATGGCGAGCGCTGAGCGGGCGGCGCCCGCCCTCCTCACCGTCGTCGGCGCCACGGGCACCGGCAAGTCCGACCTCTCGCTCGCCCTCGCCGGCTCGATCCGCGCGTCCGGCGGTGCCGCGGAGGTCGTCAACGCCGACGCGATGCAGCTCTACCGCGGCATGGACATCGGGACCGCGAAGCTCCCGCCGGAGGAACGCCAGGGCGTTCCGCACCACCTGCTCGACGTCCTCGACGTCACCGAGGACGCCTCCGTCGCCCGGTACCAGCGCGAGGCCCGCGCGGTGATCGACGGTGTCCTCGCGCGCGGCGCGACCCCGATCCTCGTCGGCGGGTCCGGTCTGTACGTCTCGAGCGTGATCTTCGAGTTCTCCTTCGCCGGCACCGACCCCGCGCTCCGGCGGTCCCTCGAGGAGACGGCCGAGCGCGAGGGGTCCGCGGTGCTCTTCGAGCGGCTCCGCGCCGTCGACGCCGAGGTCGCCGCCCGGATCGGCCCGCACAACGTCCGACGGATCGTGCGTGCTCTCGAGATCACCGAGCTCACCGGCTCGCCGAACAGCGCGCTGATGTCGGACACCCCCGTCCCGTGGCGCCCGAGCACGGTCCTCGCGCTGGCCGCGCCGCGGGACGTGCTCGTCGAGCGGCTCGACCGCCGCGTCGAGCGGATGTGGGCGGGCGGCATGCTCGACGAGGTCGAGCGCCTCGTGCCGCTCGGCATCGAGCGGGGCGTCACCGCCAGCCGCGCCATCGGCTACGCCCAGGCGCTCGCACAGCGCTCGGGGGAGCTGACCGAAGCGGAGGCCGTCGCCTCCACCCAGGCGCTCACCCGCCGCTACGCCCGCCGGCAGAACAGCTGGTTCCGCCGCTACCAGGCGGCGCACTGGCTCCCGTTCGACGCTCCGGACCTCCTCGAGCAGGCGCTCGCCCTCGCCCAGGTCGGGGCTCGAGCGCCTCGGTAGGCTGAGCGCCATGACGATCGAGCTGCACTTCACCAAGGGCCAGGGCACCGGCAACGACTTCGTGCTCTTCAGCGACCCGGACGGTGAGGTCGACCTCTCGCCCGCGCAGATCGCGATGATCTGCGACCGGCACTTCGGCGTCGGTGCCGACGGCATCATCCGCGCGGTCCGCTCCCGGTCCCTCGCCGACGGTGCCGCCGCCCTCGAGCAGGAGCCGGAGGCGGAGTGGTTCATGGACTACCGCAACGCCGACGGCTCGATCGCCGAGATGTGCGGCAACGGCATCCGCGTCTACGCGGCGTTCCTGCTCGCCGGCGGTCTCGCGGCCCTCGAGCAGGGCGACACCCTCCCCATCGGCACGCGCGCCGGGGTCCGCGACGTCACCCGCAGCGGCGCCGGCTTCCAGGTCGACCTCGGCCGCTGGGAGCTGGCCGGCGGCGAGCCGCTCGTGCGGGCCAAGGAGCTGAAGGTGCCGCGTCCCGGTCTCGGGCTCGACCTCGGCAACCCGCACATCGTCGTCGCGCTGAGCAACGACGAGGAGCTCGACGAGGCCGACCTCAGCTACATCCCGCAGATCGAGCCGGAGCCGGCCGACGGGGCGAACGTCGAGTTCGTCGTGCCGGGCGAGCCGCTGGTGCACGACGGCATCGGCCGGATCCGGATGCGCGTCCACGAGCGCGGCAGCGGCGAGACGCTCAGCTGCGGTACGGGCGCCGCCGCGGCGGCCCTCGCCGTGCGCTACTGGGCCGGAGCGCGCGCTCCGCAGTCCTGGCGCGTGGAGGTCCCCGGCGGCACGCTGGGCGTCACGATGTTCCCGACCGAGGAGGGCGAGCACGTCGGCCTGTCCGGCCCGGCCGACCTCGTCTACACCGGCACGATCCGGATCGACTAGCTCGGGATCGGCCGGTCGAGCGATCGATCGACCGGCGCGGCACCGATCCGTTCCGGCGCGCGCGGCCGACTCCTGCGATCAGGCGGTGCGCGTGGTGCGGATGACGCGGAAGCCCTTGGCCGAGGAGATCCGATCGACCTCGAGCCGGCCCTCGAACGTCTCGGTCAGCCAGGTCAGCAGCGAGTCGGCGCCGAGGTTGCGCTGCACGACGAGCCAGCCCTCCGCATCGGGCTCGAGGCGCGGCAGCCAGCGCTCGAGCAGCGCGTGCAGCTCGGCCTTGCCGACCCGGATCGGCGGGTTCGACCAGACGGCGGCGAAGCGGACGTCCTCGGGAACATCCTCGGGCAGCACGGCGTTGACGTTGGAGACACCGAGTTCTGCGCAGTTGCGGCGGACGAGCTCGAGCGCCCGCTGGTTGACGTCGACCGCCCACACCCGGGCGTCGGGGGAGCCGAGCGCCAGGGCGAGCGAGATCGGTCCCCAGCCGCAGCCGAGATCCAGGAGGTCCCCGCTCGCGGGGGCGTCGGGGACCGCGTCCAGCAGGACCCGGGTGCCGAGATCGACGTGGCCGGGGCTGAACACCCCGCCGGCGGTCGTGACCTCGAGGTCGCGGCCGGCGATCCGGGCGCTGATCCTCCGGGGTCGGAGGTCGCCGTCGGGAGTGCTGGTGAAGTAGTGCTCGGCGGCCATGAGAAGTGAACTTATCAACAGCTGAGGAGTTAGTGTTATCCGGATGACGGAAGACCTGAACGAGACCGACACGACCGAGGCCGTGGACGTCGTCTCGCGGGTCCTGGCGAACGCGCAGTCGCGCTCGTCGGGATATTCGCGGTTCGTCGCGGGCGGAGCCCAGGCGCTGCAGAGCGCCGGAGGCGACGTCGAGCGCGACGCCGAGCAGACCAGCGACGGCGATCAGTTCGATCGCGAGGACCGGCAGGCGCTGCGGCGCGTGGCCGGCCTCTCGACCGAGCTCGAGGACGTCACCGAGGTCGAGTACCGCCAGCTGCGCCTCGAGAACGTGGTGCTGATCGGCGTCTACTCGCAGGGCTCGATCGAGGACGCGGAGAACTCGCTGCACGAGCTCGCCGCCCTGGCCGAGACCGCGGGAGCGACCGTCCTCGACGGCCTGCTGCAGCGCCGGCCGCACCCCGACCCGAGCACCTACCTGGGCAAGGGCAAGGCGGAGGAGCTCGCCGGGCTCGTCGCCGCCCTCGGCGCCGACACGGTCGTCGCCGACACCGAGCTGGCTCCGAGCCAGCGCCGCTCGCTGGAGGACGTGGTGAAGGTCAAGGTCATCGACCGCACGGCCGTCATCCTCGACATCTTCAGCCAGCACGCCACGAGCCGCGAGGGCAAGGCGCAGGTCGAGCTCGCGCAGCTCGAGTACCTGCTGCCGCGCCTGCGCGGCTGGGGCGAGTCGATGTCCCGCCAGGCCGGCGGCCAGGTCGGCGCCGGCGCCGGCATGGGCTCGCGTGGCCCGGGTGAGACGAAGATCGAGCTCGACCGCCGCCGCATCCACACCCGCATGGCGCGCCTGCGCAAGCAGATCACCGCGATGAAGCCCGCCCGGGAGGCGAAGCGCGCCAACCGCAAGCGCAACGCGGTGCCGTCGGTCGCCATCGCTGGCTACACCAACGCCGGCAAGTCCAGCCTGCTCAACCGGATGACGCACGCGGGCGTGCTCGTCGAGAACTCGCTCTTCGCGACCCTCGACGCGACGATCCGCAAGTCCGAGACCCCGGACGGGCGCGGCTACACGCTCGCCGACACCGTCGGCTTCGTGCGCGCCCTGCCGCACCAGCTGGTGGAGGCGTTCCGCTCGACCCTGGAGGAGGTCGCCGACTCGGACATCATCGTCCACGTCGTCGACGCCTCGCACCCGGACCCCGCGGGGCAGATCGCGACGGTCCGCGACGTCATCGGCGAGGTGGGCGCACGGAGCATCCCCGAGATCATCGCGTTCAACAAGTCCGATCTCGTCGACGAGGGCCAGCGGCTCGTGCTGCGCGGTCTCGCCCCCGGCGCCGTCTTCGTGTCGGCGCGCACCGGCGAGGGGATGGACGAGCTCCAGGCGAAGATCGCCGAGATCCTGCCGGAGCCGCAGATCGAGATCGACCTGCTCGTGCCCTACGACCGCGGCGACGTGGTCTCCGCGCTGCACCGCAACGGCCGGATCCTCTCGACGCAGTACGTCGAGGGCGGCACGCACGTCCACGCGCTCGTGCACGAGGACCTGGCCGGCTCGCTGGGTGAGTTCGCGGCCCCCGTCGCCGCCGTCGAGGCGTAGCGGCGGAGCCGGCACCCGCGCCCGAAGCGCCCGCGACCACGGATCACCTCCGCGGTCGCGGGCGCTTCGTCGTCACGCTGCGCGAGCTGCTCGCCGTGCGTCCCGGTGAATGCAGGAGGGGCGGACGGCTCGATGCCGTCCGCCCCTCCTGCGCGTGTGCGCCGCCGCGTCAGACGGAGCGGAGCACCGCGACGATCTTGCCGAGGACCTCGGCCTCGTCGCCGAGGATCGGCTCGAAGTTGGAGTTGCGGGGGAGCAGCCAGGTGTGGCCGTCGCGCTGGCGGAGGACCTTGACGGTCGCCTCGCCGTCGAGCATCGCGGCGACGATCTCGCCGTTCTCCGCGGTGCGCTGCGAGCGGACGACGACCCAGTCGCCGTCGCAGATGGCGGCGTCGATCATCGACTCGCCGACCACCTTGAGCATGAACAGCTCGCCCTTGCCGACCAGCTGGCGGGGGAGCGGGAAGACCTCGTCGATCTGCTGGTCCGCCATGATCGGCACGCCGGCCGCGATCCGGCCCACCAGCGGCACCATCGCCGCGTCGGCGACCGTCGCCGTCGACTCGAACGAGCCGTCGTCCTCGGTCGAGCTCGGCACGTCGATGAGGATCTCGAGCGCCCGGGGGCGGTTGGGATCGCGGCGCAGGTAGCCGCTCAGCTCGAGCTGGTTGAGCTGGTGGGTCACGCTGGAGAGCGAGGCGAGCCCGACGGCGTCGCCGATCTCGCGCATGCTCGGCGGATAGCCGCGGCTGGACACCGAGCGCTGGATGGCGTCGAGGATCGCGAGCTGCTTCGCGCTGAGGTTCTTCCGGCGGCGGCCCGCCGCGGGCTTCGCCGCCTTCGCCTTCGGCGCCGGAGTCGTCGTCCTGGCCGCCTTCGCCCCGGCCGTCTGCGCGTCGCTCACGATCGTCCCTCTCTCGGTGCGCACGCCGCGTGCGCGCCCTCTCCGTCCGCGTCGAGCACCGATGTCGGTGGTCGCTGCTGTACTGACTGCGGACTCTCGAAACTGTATCCGGCGGGGGTCCGCGTTCGAAACATTCGTTCGAGTGTGTCGCGCGATCCGGCAACGGATGCGACGCGACCGGGTCTTGCCCGGCGCGGTATTCGAAGATATATTCGGAACAGAGGTTCGGACCGGGTCCTCCCGGCCGAGGACCCGGCCCGAACCCCTGCTGAAAGGAGCGATCACCATGACCGCACAGCCCTCCACCATCGCGCAGCACCAGAGCTCCGCACAGCACGTCACCGCTGCCGAGCAGCCCGGTGCGCGCACCCGCTTGCGCCTGACCCGTCGTGGCCGCGCCGTCCTCGCGACGCTCGGCGCCCTGCCCCTCGTCGCGGGCGCCTTCGTCTTCGGACTCAACGGCGGCGGAGCCGTCGCCTCGGGCGAGAGCGCCGACGTCGAGTTCCAGTACGTCACCGTCCGCGCCGGCGAGTCCCTCTGGTCCCTCGCGGAGGAGCTCGCACCGGACTCCGACCCGCGCGACGTCGTCTACGACATCCAGTCGCTCAACCAGCTGGCGAACGCCGGCCTCGAGCCCGGGCAGCGCCTCGCGATCCCGGCGCAGTACGACCTCGCGGACTGATCGAGCGCATCGAGTGCCCCGGTACCATTCCGGGGTGACGACTCTCGACGATCTCCCCCTCCGCGACGGCCTGCGCGGTCAGCAGCCCTACGGCGCTCCGCAGGCCGTCGTGCCCGTGGCCCTCAACGTCAACGAGAACACCCACCCCGTTCCCGACGACGTCATCGCCGAAATCGTCGAGCGGGTGTCCGTCGCCCTCCGCACGGTGAACCGCTACCCCGATCGCGAGTTCCGGGAGCTGCGCGACTCCCTGGCCGGCTACCTCGGCCACGGCCTGACCGCCGACTCGATCTGGGCCGCCAACGGCTCGAACGAGGTGCTCCAGCACATCCTGCAGGCCTTCGGCGGCCCCGGACGGTCGCTGCTCGGCTTCTCGCCGACCTACTCGATGTACTCGATCCTCGCCTCGGGCAGCGGCACGCGCTGGATCGGCGTCGAGCGCGAGGCCGACTTCCGCGTGTCGGCTTCGTACGCCGCCGCCGCGGTGCGCCGCGAGAGCCCCGACATCGTCTTCCTCTGCGCGCCGAACAACCCCACCGGAACCCCGCTCGACCTCGAGACGATCGCCGCCGTCTACGACGCGACCGACGGCATCGTCGTCGTCGACGAGGCCTACGCCGAGTTCGCCGGACGCGACGCGCCGACCGCCCTCAGCCTGCTCGAGGGCCGCCCGCGCCTGCTCGTCTCCCGCACGATGAGCAAGGCCTTCGCCTTCGCCGGCGTCCGCCTCGGCTACCTCGCCGCGGACCCCGCCGTCGTCGACGCTCTCCGCCTGGTGCGCCTGCCGTACCACCTCTCCGCGCTGACCCAGGCGGCCGCGACCGCGGCGCTCGCCCACGCGGACGAGATGCTCGCGATGGTCGGCGAGATCATCGTCCAGCGCGACCGGATGATCGACGGACTGCGCGAGCGCGGCTACACCCCGCACGAGACCGGAAGCAACTTCGTCCTCTTCGGCGGCGTCGCCGACCCCGGCGCGATGTTCGAGGCGCTCCTCGCCCGCGGCATCCTGATCCGCGACGTCGGCATCCCGAACCACCTGCGGGTGAGCGCGGGCACCGAGGCCGAGACCACCGCCTTCCTCGAGGCGGTCGCCGCGCTGCCCGCCCCGTCGGTGGACCCCGCGGTCGCCCTGGCCCGCGAGTAGCCGCCCGGAGGGTCGGCGGCCCCCGAATACACTGGAGACCATGACCTCCTCGAGCGCCGCTCCCGGGCGCACCGCCTCCCTCCGTCGTGCCACCAGCGAGTCGAGCATCGAGCTGTCGATCGACCTCGACGGCACCGGTGTCGCGGACCTCTCCACCGGCGTGCCCTTCTTCGACCACCTGCTGACGGCGTTCGCGAAGCACTCGCTGACCGACCTGACCGTCCGCGCCACCGGCGACATCGAGATCGACATCCACCACACCGCCGAGGACATCGGCATCGTGCTCGGCACCGCGATCAAGCAGGCGCTCGGCGACAAGGCCGGCATCTCCCGCTTCGGCGACGCCCTCGTGCCGCTCGACGAGGCGCTCGTCCAGGCCGTGGTCGACATCTCCGGCCGCCCCTACCTCGTGCACGGCGGCGAGCCGGAGGGCTTCGCGCTGCACCTGATCGGCGGCCACTTCACCGGATCGATGGTCCGCCACGTCTTCGAGGCGATCGCCTTCAACGCCGGCCTGACCGTGCACGTCACCGTGCTCGGCGGGCGCGACCCGCACCACATCGCCGAGGCCGAGTTCAAGGCGTTCGCGCGGGCGTTCCGCCAGGCCAAGGCCTTCGACCCGCTGGTCGCCGGGGTGCCGTCGACGAAGGGCGCGCTGTGAGCGGCGCCCGGCCGTCCGTCGTCGTCTACGACTACGGCTCCGGCAACGTCCACTCGGCCGTCAAGGCGCTCGAGCTCGCCGGCGCCGACGTCGAGCTGACCTCCGACCGCACCCGCGCCCTCGAGGCCGACGGCCTGCTGGTCCCGGGGGTCGGCGCGTTCAGTGCGGTGATGTCGGCGCTGACCGCGGCGCGCGGTGGCGAGATCATCGAGAAGCGCCTCGCCGGCGGTCGCCCGGTGCTCGGCATCTGCGTCGGGATGCAGGTGCTCTTCGAGCGCGGCGTCGAGCGCGGCGTCGAGAGCGAGGGCCTGGGGGAGTGGCCGGGGACGGTCGACCTGCTCCCCGCCGAGGTCGTGCCGCACATGGGCTGGAACACCGTCGCGGTGCCGACCGGCTCGCGGCTGTTCGACGGCATCGAGGACGAGCGCTTCTACTTCGTGCACTCGTACGGCGCCCGGGAGTGGACGCTGGACGTCATGCCGCCGTTCCAGCGTCCGGCCGTCACCTGGGCCGACCACGGCGGCCCCTTCATCGCCGCGGTGGAGAACGGCCCGCTCTCGGCGACGCAGTTCCACCCCGAGAAGTCCGGCGCCGCGGGCCTGCGCCTGCTCTCGAATTGGCTGGGCGGGCTCCGCACGAACTAGGATCGGCCGGTGGTCGGCGGCTCCGGTGGAGCCGCGGCCGCACCAGCTCCGAGACTGAGGATGACGATGAGCGAGTTCACCAAGGCCCCGGGCCTGGTCCTTCTCCCCGCGATCGACGTGGCCGGCGGCAAGGCCGTCCGCCTGACGCAGGGCGAGGCGGGTACCGAGACGAACTACGGCGACCCGATCGACGCGGCCGGCGACTGGGCCGACCAGGGCGCGGAGTGGATCCACCTCGTCGACCTCGACGCCGCCTTCGGCCGCGGTGACAACCACGGCATCATGAAGAAGGTCATCCGCCAGGTCAAGGGCGTCAACGTCGAGCTCTCCGGCGGCATCCGCGATGACCGCAGCCTGGAGTCCGCGCTCAACGCCGGGGCGAAGCGCATCAACCTCGGCACCGCCGCCCTGGAGAACCCGGAGTGGGCCGCCAGCGTCATCGCGCAGTACGGCGACCAGATCGCCGTCGGCCTCGACGTGCGCGGCACCACCCTCGCGGCCCGCGGCTGGACCAAGGAGGGCGGCGACCTCTGGCAGGTCCTCGAGCGCCTCGAGGAGGCCGGCTGCACCCGCTACGTCGTCACCGACGTCACCAAGGACGGCACCCTCAAGGGCCCGAACCTCGAGCTGCTCGAGCAGGTCATGGCGCGCACCCACCGCCCCGTCATCGCCTCGGGCGGCATCTCCAACCTCGACGACATCGCCGCGCTCCGCGACCTCGTGCCGCAGGGCCTCGAGGGCGCGATCGTCGGCAAGGCGCTCTACGCCGGAGCGTTCACGCTCGCCGAGGCGCTCGACGTCGCCTCCGAGTGACCGGATCGCCCTCGGGTGATGGCCGGGCGCTCCCCGCGCACCTGACCGACTCGGCCGGGACCCCGTGGGCCGGCCGCCACTTCGAGCAGAGCGCCTCGACGGACGACGACGGCAGCGCGCCCGAGGCCCTGGTCCGGGCCCTTCGCTCGTTCGGCGCCGGCGACGCGGGCCCGGAGGAGGTGGTCGACGCGCTGCGCGTCTCGCGCCTGCTCATCCCGCTGGTCGCAAAGCTCGGCGAGGAGGCCGAGGGTGTCGACGGCCTGCGTGCCGACAAGTCGCAGGAGCTCTCGATCGTGACGGTCGCCGGTCCGGACGGCCGCACCGTGCTCCCGGTCTTCAGCGACGTCGAGGCGATGCGGCGCTGGGACCGCCTCGCACGCCCCGTCCCGGTCGACGGCCGGCGCGCGGCGCTGGCCGCAGTGGCGGAGGAGACCGAGCTGATGGTCCTCGACCCCGCCTCGCCGCACGAGTTCGCCGTCCGGCGCCCCGCGCTCTGGGCGATCGCCGAGGGCTCGCCGTGGCGGTCGAGCCCGGCCGATCCGGAGGTCCTCGCCGCGCTGCGGGCGAGCGCCGAGGGGGAGGACGCCGTCGTCTCGCTCGCCGTGCGGCCGGGCGACGCCCGTCAGCGGCTGACGGGACCGGAGCTCGTCATCGTGCTGGAGCTGCGGCCCGGCCTCGACCGCGCGGCGCTCGGCGAGCTGGTCGCGCGACTGGGCGAGCGCTGGGCCGCCGACGAGATCGTCGCCGCCCGAGTCGACTCGATGACCCTCCAGCTGGCGTCCGCTCCTCCGAGCTGACGCGGGGCCTCCCGACTCAGGTGACCGGGCCGGTCCACTTCTCGCCGGGGCCCTTGCCGATCGGGTCGGCGATCGGGGAGGCCTCGCGGAAGGCGAGCTGCAGCGTCCGGAGTCCGTCGCGCAGGCTGCGCGCGTGCATGTCGCTGATGTCGGGGGCACCGGCCGTGACCAGTCCGGCCAGGGCGTTGATCAGCTTGCGCGCCTCGTCGAGGTCGACCTGCGCGCCCGGCTCGTCGGCCAGACCGCACTTCACCGCGGCGGCGCTCATCAGGTGCACCGCGGCGGTCGTGATGATCTCGACCGCCGGCACCTCGGCGATGTCGCGGGCCGCCCCCACGTCGGAGTCGTCGCCGAACCGTCGGGCGTAGTCGTCGTCGTGCTGAGCCATGGGTCCCTCGTTCGGTGAGTCCGGCGCTCGCGAGGACCCCGAGGCGGTGCTCGAGGGGGCGCTCGCGGGGGAGGGCGAGTGGCGGGCGCCGCCCGCTGCCCTTCCGGCCGGAAGTCTGCTATGGTGATGCGGGCTCCGAGGCATGTCCTCGGTTCGAAAGTGGAGATTCTCCCACCCGCGCTTGACCGCTTCACTAGGTTACCGGGTCAGAAGCACTCCGCCTCCGGCAACGGGGGCAGGGCTGCGGTCCTCGAGACACGTCTCGGGGAGCGCGTCGTAGGGTGCAGCGCAGCGCAGTAGACGCGCTTCGCACAGGGAATCACCTCTCTCGGGATGCGCCGGACGAAGAATCCGGCCGCAGAGCAGCAACTCACCGAGATCAGAGGAGAAACGCAATCAGCGATCCCCGTACCAACGACCGAATCCGCGTCCCCGAGGTCCGCCTCGTGGGTCCCGCCGGAGAACAGGTCGGCGTCGTGAAAATCGAGGTCGCCCTGCGACTCGCGCAGGACGCAGACCTGGATCTGGTCGAGGTTGCTCCCAACTCCAAGCCTCCCGTCGCCAAGATCATGGACTACGGGAAGTTCAAGTACGAGCAGGCCCAGAAGCTGAAGGAAGCCCGTCGCAACCAGGCGAACACGATCCTCAAGGAGGTCCGTTTCCGCCTGAAGATCGACAAGCACGACTACGAGACCAAGCGCAAGCGCGCCGAGGGCTTCCTGAAGGCCGGTGACAAGGTCAAGGCCATGATCCTGTTCCGCGGTCGCGAGCAGTCCCGCCCCGAGATGGGCGTGCGGCTCCTGCAGCGCTTCGCGGAGGACGTGTCCGAGTTCGGCCAGGTCGAGTCCACCCCGACCATCGACGGTCGCAACATGGTGATGGTCATCGGCCCGCTGAAGAACAAGTCCGAGGCGAAGGCCGAGGCGAACGCCGTCCGCGCCGCTCGTCGCGAGGCCAACACCCCCGAAGAGGAATCGGCCGAGTCCGAATCCGTCTGATACTTCGCCGCCCCGTCCTCGGGGCCGGTGGACGCCCCGCTCGCGGGGCACCAGTTTCGCCCGCCGAGTGCGCGTGCGACGTCGACAAGGAGAGAACATGCCCAAGATGAAGACCCACTCGGGTGCCAAGAAGCGTTTCAAGGTCACGGGCTCCGGCAAGCTTATGAAGCAGCAGGCCGGCATGCGTCACAACCTGGAGTCGAAGTCCAGCGTGCGCACCCGCCGCCTGAACCAGGACCAGGTCCTCGCCCCGCAGGACGCCAAGGTCGCCAAGAAGCTTCTCGGCCTGTAGTCGACCACCGCGGCAGCCCGCTGCCGCCGTAGTCCTCGACAACCGACCCGGATCGTAAGGAAGAAAGAGAAATGGCAAGAGTCAAGAGGGCGGTCAACGCCCACAAGAAGCGTCGCGTCATCCTCGAGCGCGCCAAGGGCTACCGCGGCCAGCGCTCGCGTCTGTACCGCAAGGCCAAGGAGCAGGTCACCCACTCCCTCGTCTACTCGTACCGCGACCGCCGCGCGAAGAAGGGCGAGTTCCGCCGCCTCTGGATCCAGCGCATCAACGCCGCGTCCCGCGCCAACGGCCTGACCTACAACCGCTTCATCCAGGGCCTCGCCCTGGCCGGCATCCAGGTCGACCGCCGCATCCTCGCTGACCTCGCGATCACCGAGCCCGCGACCTTCACCGCCCTCGTGGCGAGCGCGAAGGCCGCACTGCCCGCCGACACCTCGGCCCCGAAGGCCGCGTAGTCCGCAGCACTTCCCCGGAGGGGGTCACGACGAGAGTCGTGGCCCCCTTCGTCGTTCCCGCAGGACCCGGTTCTCGCAGGACCGCGTTCCCGCGGGTCGGCCTTCCCCGCGGGCGACGTGTCGACCGGGCCCCGCGACGGTGCGCCGATAGGCTCGCCGCATGCTCGACAACCCCCGTTCTCCCCGTGTCCGCTCCGTCGCCAAGCTCACCCGGCGTCCGGCACGGCAGGAGTCGGGGCTCTTCCTCCTCGAGGGCCCGCAGGCGATGTCCGAGGCGCTGCGCTACCGGCCCGAGCTGCTGATGGAGTCGTTCGCGACGCCCACGGCGCTCGAGCGCCACCCCGAGATCGTCGCCGCGGCCGAGGAGGCCGAGGTCGAGATCGAGTACGTGACCGAGGACGTCCTCGACTCGATGGCCGACACCGTCACGCCGCAGGGCTTCGTGGCCGTCTGCCGGCAGTTCCCGACCTCGCTCAAGGACGTCGTCGCCTCCGAGCCGCGCCTCGTCGCCGTGCTGGAGGAGGTCCGCGACCCCGGGAACCTCGGCACGATCATCCGCGCGGCCGACGCCGCGGGCGCCGACGCCGTCGTGCTGACGGGCCGCTCGGTCGACCTCTACAACCCCAAGGTCGTCCGCTCGACCACGGGCTCGCTGTTCCACCTCCCCGTCGCGGTCGGCGCCGAGCTGCCCGACGTGCTGCAGCGGCTGCGCTCCGCGGGCCTTCGCGCCGTCGCCGCCGACGTCAAGGGCGAGGGCCTGCTCGACGTGCGCGCCCGGGGCGACCTCGCGCAGCCGACGGTCTGGGTGTTCGGCAACGAGGCCCGCGGCCTCGAGGACGAGTCGCTCGAGCTGATGGACGGCGTCGTGGCCGTGCCGATCTACGGCGCCGCGGAGTCGCTGAACCTCGCCACCGCCGCCTCGGTCTGCCTCTACGAGAGCGCCTTCGCGCTCCGCTCCTGACGACCCGACGCGCAGTCGACCTGAGACGTTTCACGCCAGAACTGAGAGAAGACCACCTCGGCATGGTATGAGGCTGGGAGCGAGCCTCGGTTGTTGCGCTCTGGTTAAGAATCCGCTCATGATTTGACCCACCCATGCCCGTGTGATTCTCTGACGGAATGGAAGCACCCTCCCAGGCCGGGCGATCGTCCGCTGCCGCCCGCGAGCCCCTCGTCGTCCTCGACGGGGTCCAGAAGCACTACGGCGAGTTCCAGGCGCTGAAGGACATCGATCTGGCGATCAACCGCGGTGAGGTGGTCGTGGTCCTCGGTCCCTCCGGGTCGGGCAAGTCCACGCTCTGCCGCACGATCAACCGCCTGGAGACCATCTCCGGCGGCACGATCTCGATCGACGGTCAGACGCTGCCGGAGGAGGGCAAGGGGCTCGCCGCCCTGCGCGCCGACGTCGGCATGGTCTTCCAGTCCTTCAACCTCTTCGCGCACAAGACGATCCTCGAGAACGTCACGCTCGGGCCGATCAAGGTCCGCAAGCTCTCGCGGAAGGCGGCCGAGGCGGAGGCGCAGGCGCTGCTCGACCGCGTCGGCGTCGGGCACCAGGCGGGCAAGACGCCCGCCCAGCTCTCCGGCGGTCAGCAGCAGCGCGTGGCCATCGCCCGCGCCCTCGCGATGAAGCCGAAGGTGATGCTCTTCGACGAGCCGACCTCGGCGCTCGACCCCGAGATGATCAACGAGGTCCTCGACGTCATGGTCGGCCTCGCCGAAGAGGGCATGACGATGATCGTCGTCACCCACGAGATGGGCTTCGCCCGGAAGGCCGCGCACCGGGTCGTCTTCATGTCCGACGGCGAGATCCTCGAGGACACCGACCCCGAGTCGTTCTTCACCGCCCCCCGGACCGACCGCGCCAAGGACTTCCTCTCGAAGCTGATCACCCACTAGGTCTCCGGCGCCGCGGACGGACTCCGCCTCGGCCGCCGTTCGACAGGTCGCCCCCCGAACCCCCGGGAGCGACCGGACATCGCCCGCTCCAGCGGGCCACACCCCAGGAAGGACGATCATGCGCACCAAGCTCATGTTCATGACCGCGGGACTCGCCGCAGCGGCCCTCACCCTCGCCGGCTGCGCCGGTGACTCCGGCACCGGCGGCGGCTCGGACTCCGGCTCCGAGGGGAGCGGAGCGGCCTACGAGGTCGCGACCGACGTCACCCTCGAGGGCAGCCCGACCTTCGACGCCATGACGGAGGACGGCACGGTCACCATCGGCGTCAAGGAGGACCAGCCCGGTCTGGGCTACCTCGACGCCGCGACCGGCGAGCGCTCCGGCTTCGACATCGAGATCGCGAAGTGGATCGCCGCCTCCCTCGGCTTCTCCGAGGACAAGATCGAGTACCAGCCGATCCCCTCGGCCAACCGCGAGGCGTCGATCGTGAACGGCGACATCGACTACTACGTCGGCACCTACTCGATCACCGACAAGCGCAAGGAGCAGGTCGGCTTCGCCGGACCGTACTTCGAGACCGGGCAGCAGCTGCTGGTCGCGGCGGACAACGACACCATCACGGGTCCGGACGACCTCTCGGCCGACACCACCGTGTGCTCCGCGACCGGCTCCACCCCGATCCAGAACATCCGCACCAACTACCCCGAGGTCCCGACCGAGGAGTTCGACACCTACTCGCAGTGCGTCGACGCCCTGGCCGACGGCCAGGTCGACGCGGTCACCACCGACGGCGCGATCCTGATCGGCTACGCCGCCCAGCGCCCGGACGACCTGAAGGTCGTCGGCGAGCCCTTCAGCACCGAGCTCTACGGCATCGGCCTCGCGAAGGACGACACCGCACTGCGCGGCTTCATCAACGAGATGCTGACCGACGGCGGTGACACCTGGAGCGCGATCTACGACGAGACCCTCGGCCAGTCCGGCACCACGGTCGAGCAGCCCGCAGTCGACGCGTACTAGGCCGACACCCCTGAGGAGTCCCGGGGCGGCGCGTCGCGCCTCGCCCCGGGACCTCCTCTGCCCCGCGCCGCACCGGCGACCGCTTCCACCTCCCCGATGAAAGGGCACGCAGCATGGATGTTCTCCTGAACAACCTCGACGTGTTCGTCCCCGCGTTCGGCAACACCCTGCTGCTGTTCGTCGTGTCGCTCGTCTTCGCCCTCCTCCTCGGCACCGTGGTCGGAGCGATGCGCGTCTCGCCCGTCCCGATCGCGCGAGCGGTCGGCACCGTCTACGTCAACACCATCCGGAACACGCCGCTGACGCTGCTGATGTTCTTCTTCGCCTTCGGCTACCCCAAGCTCGACCTGCCGGACGTCGAGTACACGAACCTCGCGATCGCCGCCCTGAGCATCTACACCGCGACCTACGTCGCCGAGGTGCTCCGCTCCGGGATCAACACCGTGCCGATCGGCCAGGCCGAGGCTGCTCGAGCGATCGGCCTCGACTTCGGACTCACGATGACCCAGGTGGTGCTGCCGCAGGCGTTCCGCTCGGTCATCCCACCGCTGATGAGCGTGCTGATCGCCCTCCTCAAGAACACCACCGTCGCCGCCGGCTTCTCGGTCGCCGAGGCCGGGACGATCGTCCGCGTGCTGAACGAGCGCGGCGAGAACAGCCTCATCGTCGTGCTCTGGGTCGCCCTGGTCTTCGTGGTCCTCGTCACCGCGCTCTCCCTCCTCCAACGTCAGCTCGAGAAGAAGTGGAGGGTCGCCCGATGAGCTCCGTCCTCTTCGACAACCCCGGACCCCGCGCGGTCGCCCGCAACCGCGTCATCGGCGCCGTCGTCGTCCTCGTCCTCGTGGCGCTGCTGGCCTTCGTGCTCTGGCGCTTCGCCGAGTCCGGCCAGTTCTCGCCGGCCAAGTGGCGGGCGTTCGGCTACCCGCTGGTCTGGCAGAGCATCGGCGCCGCTCTCGGGCAGACGCTCGCCGCCTTCGCCACCGCCGGCGTCGCGAGCATCGTGCTCGGCCTGCTGCTGGCGATCGGCCGCCTCTCCGACCGCCGCTGGATCAACATCCCGGTCACGCTCTTCATCGAGCTGTTCCGCGCCATCCCGGTCCTCATCCTGATGATGCTGATGTACTACGGGCTCCCGTTCGTCGGCCTCAAGCTGACGCCGTACCTCGCCGTGGTCATCGCGCTCACGCTCTACAACGGCTCCGTCTTCTCCGAGATCTTCCGCGCCGGCATCGAGGCCCTCCCGCGCGGCCAGAAGGAGGCGGGCTACGCGATCGGCCTGCGCAAGGCGGGCGTCATGCGCCTCATCCTCTTCCCGCAGGCGATCCGCTCGATGCTGCCCGTGATCATCGCCCAGCTCGTCGTCGCCCTCAAGGACACGGCGCTCGGCTCGATCATCACCTACAACGAGCTGCTCTACTACGCCCGCTACCTCGGCAACCAGCCGAGCCTGGACAGCCCGATCATCCCCGCCGCCATCGTCGTCGGCGCGATCTACATCGGCATCTGCCTGATCCTCTCCGGCATCGCCAAGTGGGTCGAGATCCGCACCAAGACCGGCGGCCGCAAGGGCACCGGCCACCCGGCCGCCCGCGCGACGACCGACACGGCACTGATCGCCGCCCAGGACTGAATCCGATGGTGGGGATCGCCTGCGGCGATCCCCACCGCGGTCGGCCACCGAGGCGGTCGCACTGGGAAGAGCGTCGTGCGTCCGGCTAGCGCGAATCGCTCGTACGCGATTCACACGTTCGCCTCGAGGGCGATCGGCGATCTGCAGGGTTCCTGCCCGGTGTCCGCACACATGCTGGTCGAGTAGCCCTGGAGGGGCGTATCGAGACCCACCGCTCCGCGAGGAGGACTGGCGGCAGCCCGTCCTTGTCGAGACGAATCTCCGAGGAACGATCACCTAGTCCGCAGAGGAAAGCCATGCTGATCGAGTAGCCCGCAAAGCGGGCGTATCGAGATCCATCATCGTCAAAAGACGAGTCTGCAGACCGCCCATGCTGGCAACGGCGGGTCTCGATACGCCCCTGCGGGGCTACTCGACCAACATGACGCGGCGCAGTTGCGTCCTTTCCCTCACCACCGAAACGCGAAGCGGCTTCCCCGCTCGATACGCCGGCCGCGCCGGCGAGCGAGCGCGTCCGCCCGCCGCAGCGAGCGGGCCGCGCGAGGCATCCCTACACTGGGGGATCGTGTCTGACAGCAACCCGATCACCGACGAGGCCGTCTCGGCGGCGACCGCGGAGGCGCTCACCGCGATCCGCGCGGCCGCCGATTCCGCCGCCCTGAAGGCGGCCCGCACCGCCCACCTCGGCGAGGGCTCGGCCCTCGCCCGACTGAACGCGCTGATGCGCTCCGTGCCGCCGGAGTTCAAGGCGGCGTCCGGCAAGCTCGTGGGCGGCGCCCGCAAGCAGGTCGGCGACGCGTACGCCGAGCGCGAGGCGGAGCTGGTCGAGGCCGAGCAGGCCGCGGCACTCGATGCCGAGCGCGTCGACGTCACCGCCGGCGCGAGCTTCGTGCGCCAGGGCGCCCGCCACCCGCTCTCGCTCCTCCAGGAGTCGATCGCCGACGTCTTCGTCGGCATGGGCTGGGAGATCGCGGAGGGGCCGGAGCTCGAGAACGAGTGGTTCAACTTCGACGCGCTGAACTTCGACGAGGACCACCCGGCCCGCGCGATGCAGGACACCTTCTTCGTCGACCCGGTCGAGTCGCACCTCGTGCTGCGCACCCACACCTCGCCGGTGCAGATCCGCTCGATGCTCGAGCGCACCCCGCCGATCTACGTGATCGCGCCCGGCCGCGTCTACCGCACCGACGAGCTCGACGCCACGCACACCCCTGTCTTCACGCAGTTCGAGGGCCTCGCCGTCGACCGCGGCCTGACGATGGCGCACCTGCGCGGCACCCTCGAGCACGTCGCCCGCCTCCTGTTCGGCGACGAGGCGAAGATCCGCCTGCGCCCCAACTACTTCCCCTTCACCGAGCCGAGCGCCGAGCTCGACATCTGGCACCCGACCTTCGTCGGCGGTGCCCGCTGGATCGAGTGGGGCGGCTGCGGAATGGTGAACCCGAACGTCCTGCGCTCGGTCGGCATCGACCCGGACGAGTACTCCGGCTTCGCCTTCGGGATGGGGATCGAGCGGACCCTGATGTTCCGCAACGACGTGAAGGACATGCGCGACATGGTCGAGGGCGACGTCCGCTTCAGCAAGCAGTACGGGATGGTGATCTGATGCGCATCCCGCTGAGCTGGCTGGGTGAGTACGTCGACCTCGAGCAGGGCGTCACGACCGAGGCCGTGCACGCGGCCCTGGTGTCGGTCGGCCTGGAGGAGGAGGACGTCCACCGCTTCGAGGTGTCCGGCCCCGTCGTGGTGGGCGAGGTCCTCGACCTCGTGCCCGAGCCGCAGAAGAACGGCAAGACCATCAACTGGTGCACCGTCCGCGTCGCGCCCGAGGGGGAGCGCGCGGCCGACGGCGGCGACGACGTCCGCGGCATCGTCTGCGGAGCGCACAACTTCGCCGCCGGCGACAAGGTCGTGGTCTCGCTGCCCGGCGCCGTGCTGCCCGGCCCGTTCCCGATCTCGGCGCGGAAGACCTACGGTCACGTGTCCGACGGGATGATCGCGTCCACCCGCGAGCTCGGCCTCGGCGACGACCACGAGGGCATCCTCCGGTTGGCGAGCCTCGGCATCGACCCCGAGGTCGGCACCGACGCGATCGTGCTCCTCGGGCTGGACGACGCCGCCGTCGAGGTCAACGTGACCCCGGACCGCGGCTACGCCTTCTCGATCCGCGGCATCGCCCGCGAGTACGCCCACGCGACCGGCGCCGACTTCCGCGACCCCGCGCTGGCGATCACCGCGCCCGAGCGGCTCGACTCCGCCCCCGTCTTCCCCGTCGCGGTCGAGGACGAGGCGCCGATCCGCGGCCGCGTCGGCTCGTCCGTCTTCGTGACCCGCGTGGTGCGCGGCATCGACCCGTCGCTGCCGACCCCGCCGTGGATGATCGCGCGCCTGCGCCTGGCCGGCGTGCGCTCGATCTCGCTGGTCGTCGACATCACCAACTACGTCATGTTCGAGCTCGGGCAGCCGCTGCACGGCTACGACCTCGAGCGCCTGGAGGGCGGCATCGTCGTCCGCCGCGCTCGCGTCGGCGAGACGCTCGAGACGCTCGACGGCCAGACCCGCCGCCTGCACCACGAGGACCTCCTGATCACCGACGACGGCGGGCCGATCGGGCTCGCCGGCGTGATGGGCGGTGCCCGCACCGAGATCACGGACACCACCGCCGACGTCCTGATCGAGGCCGCGAACTTCGATCCGGTCTCGATCGCCCGCACGGCCCGCCGGCACAAGCTGCCGAGCGAGGCCTCGCGACGCTTCGAGCGCGGCGTGGACCCGCTGGTCGCACCGGTCGCCGCCGCGCGCGCGGTGCAGCTGCTGGTCGAGCTCGCGGGCGGCACCGCCGACGAGCTCGGCTCGGTCCTCGCTGACGCGGCCACGGCTGCGGCGATCGAGCTGCCCGACGGCTACATCTCCGGCCTGATCGGCCTCGAGTACACGCCCGAGGAGATCCGCGGCGCCCTGGTCGAGATCGGCGCGAGCGTCGAGGCCGGGGGAGCGGGCCTGCTCGTCACCCCGCCGAGCTGGCGGCCCGACCTGACCGACCGCTCGACCCTCGCGGAGGAGGTCGCCCGGATCACCGGGTACGACCGCATCCCGTCGATCCTCCCCGTCGCGCCTCCCGGTCGCGGCCTCACGCCCGGTCAGCGCCTGCGCCGGACGGTCGCGCAGTCGCTGGCGGCCGCCGGGCTCACCGAGGTGCTGTCCTACCCGTTCCTCTCCCGCTCGATCAACGACCGCTTCGGCTCCGTCGACGGCGCGCCGGTGCAGCAGGTCTCGCTGGCGAACCCGCTGGACGCGACGGCGGGACAGCTGCGGCTCTCCCTCCTCCCCGGACTCGTGCAGGTCGCGGCCCGCAACCGCTCGCGCGGTCTCGTCGACCTGGCCGTCTACGAGATGGGCTCGGTCTTCCTGCCGCAGAGCGGCGCTCCGTTCGGCTCCGAGGGGCTGCCCCTCGCCGGCGCGCGTCCGTCCGCGGAGATCGAGGCGGCGCTGAACGCGGGGATCCCGCGGCAGCCGCTGCACGTGGCCGCGCTGCTGACGGGCTCGGCGCTCGAGCGTCAGCCCGGAGTGGCCGCGCGCGACTTCGACTGGCGCGACGCGCTCGACGTCGTCCGCGACGTCGCGGCGGCCTCGGGCGTGCAGCTGGAGATCCGGCAGGGCTCGCACGCCGCCCTGCACCCGGGCCGCACGGCCGAGGTGCTGCTGGACGGCGCCGTGGTCGGCCACGCCGGCGAGCTGCTCCCGTCGCTCGCCGACGACCTCGACCTGCCGCACCGCGTGGCGGTGGTCGAGCTCGACCTCGATCCGCTGATCGCCCGCGCCGGCCGCCTCGTGGTGGCGCGCCCGGTCGGGGCGCTGCCCGCCGCGACGCAGGACCTCTCGCTGGTCGTGCCCGTGGCCGTGCCGGCGGCCGACCTGCAGGCCGCCGTCGCCGAGGGCGCCGGCGAGCTGCTCGAGGCGATCCGCCTGGTCGACGACTACCGCGGTGCGGGCGTCCCCGAGGGCTCGAAGTCGCTGACCTTCGCGCTGCGCTTCCGTGCCGCCGACCGGACGCTCACCGCCGCCGAGGCCAGCGCGGCGAAGGAGAGCGGCACCGCGCTCGCCGCCGAGCGCTTCGGCGCGAGCCCGCGCGAGTGAGCGGGCGGCCGCCGGCTCCGGTCGGCGGCCGCCCGCGGCGACCGGGCCAGGGCGGGTCCCGCCAGCGACTAGGCTCTCGGGCATGACTTTTTCCGTGGCGGTGGCCGGAGCGAGCGGGTACGCGGGCGGCGAGCTGCTCCGCCTGCTCGCCGATCACCCCGAGTTCGAGGTGCGCACGGTCACGGCGCACTCGAACGCCGGCCAGCCCCTCGCCGCGGTGCAGCCGCACCTGCGCTCACTGCGCCACCTCGAGCTCGTCGACACGACGACCGAGAACCTGGCGGGCCACGACGTCGTCTTCCTCGCCCTGCCGCACGGCAAGTCCGGCGAGATCACGGCGACGCTCCCCGACGACGTGCTCGTCGTCGACTGCGGCGCCGACCACCGGCTGACCGACGAGCAGGACTGGGCCGACTACTACGGCGGCGAGTTCGCCGGCGCCTGGCCCTACGGGCTGCCCGAGCTGATGCTGCCCGGCACCGGCAGGCAGCGCGACGTGCTCGCCGGGGCCCGCCGCATCGCGGTGCCCGGCTGCAACGTCACCGCGATCACGCTCGGCCTCGCGCCGGGGCTGCACGCCGGCGTGATCGAGGCCGCCGACCTGGTCTCGGTCCTCGCCGTCGGCCCGTCCGGGGCGGGCAAGAGCCTGCGGACCGATCTGCTCGCGAGCGAGCTGCTCGGCTCGGCGCACGCCTACGGCATCGGCGGCGGGCACCGCCACAACCCGGAGATCCGGCAGAACCTCGCGCTCGCCGGTGCCGGTCCCGTCTCGATCTCGTTCACCCCGATCCTGGTGCCGATGTCGCGGGGCATCCTCGCGACCTCGACCGCTCGGCTCACGCCGGGCGTGTCCGCGCGGGAGGTGCGCGCCGCGTGGGAGTCGGCCTACGCCGACGAGCCCTTCGTCCAGCTGCTGCCGGAGGGGACCTTCCCGCGCACGGCCGACACCGTCGGCGCGAACACGGCGCTGATCGGGGTCGCCGTGGACGAGCGCGCCCGCCGCGTCGTGGTGGTCACCGCGCTCGACAACCTGGTCAAGGGCACCGCCGGCGCCGCGATCCAGTCGACCAACATCGCCCTCGGTCTCCCGGAGACCCTCGGCCTGAGCACGAACGGAGTCGCGCCGTGAGCATCACCGCCGCAGCAGGATTCGCCGCGGCCGGCGTCGTCGCCGGTCTCAAGTCGACCGGCGCCCGCGACCTCGCCCTCGTGCACAACCTCGGCCCGCTGCAGAACGCCGCGACGGTCTTCACCAGCAACCGCTGCAAGGCGAACCCGGTGCTCTGGAGCGAGCAGGTCATGCGCGACGGCGTCGTCTCGGCGATCGTCCTCAACTCCGGCGGCGCCAACTGCTACACCGGCGCCGCGGGCTTCCAAGTCACCCACGCGACGGCCGAGGCCGTCGGCGGGAGCCTGGGCGTCTCAGCCGGCGATGTGCTCGTCTGCTCCACCGGTCTCATCGGCGATCAGCTCGACCTCGGCAAGCTGACGGCCGGGGTGACCGAGGCGTCGGCGGCTCTTCCGGGCGCGACCGGTCCGGAGGCGGGCGAGGACGCGGCCCGCGCGATCATGACGACCGACACCGTGCCCAAGCAGGCGACCGTCCGCTCCGAGCAGGGCTGGACCGTCGGCGGCATGGCCAAGGGCGCGGGGATGCTCGCTCCCGGGCTGGCGACGATGCTCGTCGTGATCACCACCGACGCGGTCCTCGACTCCTCCGAGCTCGACACCGCGCTGCGGGCGGCGACCCGGGTCACCTTCGACCGCCTCGACTCGGACGGCTGCATGTCGACGAACGACACCGTGGCGCTGCTGGCGAGCGGCGCGAGCGGGGTGCGCCCCGAGGCGGCCGACTTCACCGCCGCGCTCACCGACGTCTGCCGCGATCTCACCCTCCAGCTCCAGGCCGACGCCGAGGGCGCCGCGCACGACGTCGCGATCCGGGTGCTGAACGCGGCGACCGAGGACGAGGCCGTCGTCGTCGCCCGCGCGGTCTCGCGGAGCAACCTCTTCAAGGCCGCGATCTTCGGCAACGATCCGAACTGGGGCCGGGTGCTGGCCGCGGTCGGCACCACCGATGCGCAGTTCGACCCCTACGGCATCGACGTGGCGATGAACGGCGTGCAGGTCTGCCGGGCCGGCGAGCCCGACGCGAGCCGCGACCTGGTCGACCTCGCCCCGCGCAAGGTCTCGGTCGACATCGATCTGCACGCCGGCGACGCCACGGCGACGATCTGGACCAACGACCTCACCCACGACTACGTCCACGAGAACTCGGCGTACTCCAGCTGATGGCCGACGAGAATCCGAGGGGCTCCGAGAACCCGGTGAGCACCGGGAACCCCACCGAGGCCGAGGCGCTCGCGCTGCACGACGCCGTGGCCGTCAAGGCCGGCACCCTGATCGAGTCGCTGCCCTGGCTGCAGCGGTTCCACGGCAGGACGATGGTGATCAAGTTCGGCGGCAACGCCATGGTGTCGGAGGAGCTCCAGCGCGCCTTCGCGCAGGACATCGTCTACCTGCACTACGCGGGCATCCGCCCGGTCGTCGTGCACGGCGGCGGCCCGCAGATCTCCGCGATGCTCGACCGGCTCGGCATCGCCAGCGAGTTCCGCGGCGGCTACCGGGTGACCAGTCCCGAGGCGATGGACGTCGTGCGGATGGTGCTCACCGGCAGCATCAGCCGCGACATCGTCCGCCGCATCAACGAGTACGGGCCGCTGGCCGCCGGCATCTCCGGTGAGGACGCGGGCCTCTTCGTCGGTCGCCGCCGCGGCGTCGTCCTCGACGGGGTCGAGCACGACCTCGGCCTGGTCGGCGACGTGATCTCCGTGGATCCCGCGGCCGTCCTCGCCCAGCTCGACGCCGGCCGCATCCCGGTGGTCTCCTCGATCGCCCCTGACTCCGACGACCCGACGCAGTCGCTCAACGTGAACGCCGACGCCGCCGCGGCCGCGCTCGCCGTCGCCGTCGGCGCCGAGAAGCTCGTGATCCTCACCGACGTCCCGGGTCTCTACGCCGACTGGCCCGACCGCGGCTCGCTCGTCTCGCACATCGCGTCCGACGAGCTCGCGGCGCTCCTGCCGTCGCTCGAGTCGGGGATGATCCCCAAGATGACGGCCTGCCTCGACGCGGTCCGCGGCGGCGTGCCGAAGGCCGCGATCATCGACGGCCGCGTTCCGCACTCGATGCTGCTCGAGGTCTTCACCTCCGAGGGCGTCGGCACCGAGGTCGTCGCCTCGGCCGACCCCCGCGACCGGGAGCGAACGTCGGGCCGCTGACCACCAGCGGCCCCGGCTCCGAGCGCCGCCCCGACGGGGTGCGCGCACCGACGGCCCTCCCGGCCGGACCGCTTCTGCTCGAAAGGCTCGACATGTCCACCGATACCGCTCCCGGCGGCCCCGCGCCCGAGGTCCCCGCCTCCGATCCCGCACCCGTCTCCACCCGCACCGCCGAGGCCCGCGACCGCTACGCCGCCGCGATGATGCAGACCTTCGCCGCTCCGCTCGCCGTCCTCGAGCGCGGCGAGGGCTGCCGGGTCTGGGACGTCGACGGCCGCGAGTACCTCGACTTCCTCGGCGGGATCGCGGTGAACTCGCTCGGCCACGCGCACCCGGTCTTCGTCGAGGCCGTGAGCCGCCAGGCCGGCGCGCTCGCGCACGTCTCCAACTACTTCGCCACCGCTCCGCAGATCCGGCTGGCCGAGAAGCTCCGCGAGCTCACCGGCGCGGGCGAGGCGGGCCGCGTCTACTTCGCGAACTCCGGCACCGAGGCGAACGAGGCGGCCTTCAAGCTCGCCCGCCTGCACACGGCCGGCGGCCGGCACCGGATCCTGGCGCTGCAGAACGCCTTCCACGGTCGCACGATGGGCGCCCTCGCGATGACCGGCAAGGCCGCGATGCGCGCGCCGTTCGAGCCGATGCCCGGTGGAGTCGAGCACATCGAGGCGACGGTCGAGGCCCTCGAGGCCGCGATCGACGAGTCGGTCGCCGCGCTGATCGTCGAGCCGATCCAGGGTGAGGCGGGCGTGATCCCGCTGCCGGACGGCTTCCTCGAGCGGGCGCGGCAGCTGACCCGGGAGCGGGGCGCCCTGCTGATCGTCGACGAGATCCAGACCGGCATCGGCCGCACCGGCAGCTGGTTCGCCTACCAGCGGGCCGGCATCCTCCCCGACGCGATCACCCTCGCCAAGGGGCTCGGCGGCGGCTTCCCCGTCGGAGCCCTGGTCACCTTCGGCGCGGCCTCCGAGCTGCTGCAGAAGGGCCACCACGGCAGCACCTTCGGCGGCAACCCGCTCGCGACCGCGGTCGCCGGCGCGGTGATCGGCGAGATCGAGCGCGCCGACCTGCTCCGGAACGCCCGGGAGCGCGGGGCGCAGCTGACCGCGGGTGTGCTCGGCCTCGGCTCACCGCTGATCGCCGGCGTGCGTGGCGCCGGTCTCCTGCTCGGCATCGCGCTCAGCGAGCCCGTCGCCCCCCGGCTCGCCGCGGCCGCCATGGCGGAGGGACTCATCGTCAACGCGCCGAACGAGTCCAGCATCCGGATCGCTCCGCCCCTCATCATCACCGCCGCCGACGTCGACGAGTTCGTCGCCCGCTTCGGCCGCGCGGTGCAGGCGCTCGACGCCTGAACGACCCGACCTCCTTCCCCGATCGAAAGCGAACCGCAGCCGTGACCCGCCACTTCCTCCGCGACGACGACATCACCCCCGCCGAGCAGGCCGAGATCCTCGATCTCGCCCTGGAGCTCAAGCGCGACCGCTTCTCGCGGACGCCGCTCGCCGGCCCGCAGACCGTCGCGGTCATCTTCGACAAGTCCTCCACCCGCACCCGGGTGTCCTTCGCCGTCGGCATCGCCGATCTCGGCGGCAGCCCGCTGATCATCTCGACGGCGAGCAGCCAGCTCGGCGGCAAGGAGACCGCCTCCGACACCGCGCGCGTGCTCGAGCGCCAGGTCGCGGCCATTGTCTGGCGCACCTACGCGCAGTCCGGGCTGGAGGAGATGGCGGCGGGCACCCGCGTCCCCGTCGTCAACGCGCTCTCGGACGAGTTCCACCCGTGCCAGCTGCTCGCCGACCTGCTGACGATCCGCGAGCACCGCGGCCGCCTCGCCGGCCTCACGCTGACCTTCTTCGGCGACGGCGCGAGCAACATGGCGCACTCCTACCTGCTGGCCGGCGCGACGGCGGGGATGCACGTCCGGATCGTCTCGCCCGCGGACTACGCTCCCGCTCCGGCCGTGCTCGCGGACGCCCAGCGCATCGCCGCCACCACCGGCGGCTCGGCCACCACCACGACCGACCCGGCCGCGGGCGCCGCCGGCTCGGACATCGTGATCACCGACACCTGGGTGTCGATGGGCAAGGAGGAGGAGAAGGCCGCGCGGGTCGCCACCTTCCGCGACTACCGCGTCGACTCGGACACGATGGCGGCCGCCGCGTCCGACGCGCTCTTCCTGCACTGCCTCCCGGCCGACCGCGGCTACGAGGTGACCGCCGACGTGATCGACGGCCCGCAGAGCGTGATCTGGGACGAGGCGGAGAACCGCCTGCACGCCCAGAAGGCCCTGCTGGTCTGGCTCCTCGAGCGCGCCGGCACGCCCGACGCCGCTCAGTAGACTCGACAGCCGACCCCGAGGAGAACCATGACGGAACGACCCTCCGCCCGCGCGGGCGAGGCCGGCGCGCTCTGGGGAGGCCGGTTCGCCGGCGGCCCGTCGCCGGAGCTGGCCGCGCTCTCGAAGTCGACGCACTTCGACTGGCAGCTCGCCGAGTACGACATCGCCGGCTCCCGCGCGCACGCCCGGGCCCTCGCGACCGCCGGCTACCTCGACGACGCCGAGCTGACCGGGATGCTCGACGCGCTCGAGCGCCTGCGCTCGGCGGTGGTCGAGGGCCGCTTCACCGCGGACGACGCCGACGAGGACGTGCACGGCGCACTCGAGCGCGGCCTGATGCTCGAGGCGGGCCCGGAGCTCGGCGGCAAGCTGCGCGCCGGGCGCTCGCGCAACGACCAGATCGCGACCTTCGTGCGGATGTACCTCCGCGACCACGCCGCCGTCATCGCCGAGCTGGTGGTGCAGCTGATCGACGCGATCGCCGCCCAGGCCTCCGCCCACCCGGCGGCGATCATGCCCGGCCGCACGCATCTGCAGCACGCGCAGCCGGTGCTGCTCGCTCACCACCTCCTCGCGCACGCCTGGGCGCTGCTGCGCGACCTCGAGCGGCTGCGCGACTGGGCGGTCCGCGCCGACGTGTCGCCGTACGGCTCCGGTGCCCTCGCCGGCTCGACCCTCGGGCTCGACGCCGAGGCGGTCGCCCGCGAGCTCGGCTTCGCCGCGAGCGTGCCCAACTCGATCGACGGCACCGCGAGCCGCGATCTCGTCGCCGAGTTCGCCTTCGTCAGCGCGATGATCGGCATCGACGTCTCGCGGATCGCGGAGGAGATCATCCTCTGGAACACGCGCGAGTTCGCCTTCGTCACCCTCGACGACGGCTACTCGACCGGGTCGTCGATCATGCCGCAGAAGAAGAACCCCGACATCGCCGAGCTCGCGCGCGGCAAGGCGGGTCGGCTGCTCGGCAACCTGACGGGCCTGCTCGCGACGCTGAAGGCGCTCCCGCTCGCATACAACCGCGACCTGCAGGAGGACAAGGAGCCGGTCTTCGACTCGGTGACGACGCTCGAGGTGCTCCTCCCCGCCTTCAGCGGGATGATCGCGACGCTGACCTTCCACACCGACCGGATGGCCGAGCTCGCCCCGCAGGGGTTCTCGCTCGCGACCGACGTCGCGGAATGGCTGGTCAAGAAGCACGTGCCGTTCCGCGACGCGCACGAGATCACCGGAGAGCTGGTCAAGCTCGCCGAGACCCGGGGCCTCGGTCTCGAGGACCTCGACGACGAGGCGCTGCGCTCGGTGTCGCCGCTGCTGACGCCCGACGTCCGCTCGGTGCTCAGCATCGAGGGCTCGGTCGCCAGCCGCGACGGGGTCGGCGGCACCGCACCCGACCGGGTGGCGGAGCAGCTCGCGCAGCTGACCGAGCGCGTACGCGTCGTCCGGTCCGCCCTCCGCGGGGACGCGTCGTGACGCTCCAGGGCCCGCCCGGCGACGACGGCCGTCCGCCGCTGCCGCCGTGGCAGCAGCGGACCCTCGTCATCGTCGCGGGCGTCGTGATCATCGCGGTGATCATCGTCACCGTGGTCTCGGGCCAGAGCTTCTTCTAGGGATGCCGGAGCCGATCGACCTGTCGCGCTCGGCCGTCGAGGTCGCTCCCGATCTGCTCGGAGCGGTGCTGCTGCACCGCACCGACGAGGGCGTCGTCGGCGTCCGGCTGACCGAGGTCGAGGCCTACCTCGGACTCGGCGAGGACCCGGGTTCGCACGCGCATCGGCGCCGGTCGCCGCGGAACGCGCCGATGTTCGGGGAGCCGGGGACGGTCTACGCGTACTTCACCTACGGCATGCACACCTGCGTCAACCTGGTCTGCTCCCCGGCGGGCACGGCCTCCGCGGTGCTGCTCCGCGCGGGCGAGATCGTGGCGGGGGAGGAGCTGGCGCTGCTCCGACGCGGACCGGTCCGCCCGAGGGACCTCGCCCGCGGTCCGGCGCGGCTCGCCAAGGCGCTGGGGGTGACCCTCGCGGAGTCGGGCGATCCGATGGCTCTCTCCTTCGAGCTGCTGCCGCGCGAGTCGCCGGTGCCGATCGAGTCGTCCGCCCGGACCGGGGTCTCCGGCGAGGGCGGCGACGCCGCCTTCCCCTGGCGGTTCCTCATCGCCGGCGACCCGACCGTCTCGCCGTACCGGCGCGCGGTGGCGCGTCGTCGCCCAGAGACGGGCGGCGGTCAGCCCACCAGGTAGAGCCGCGCGAGGATCCCGAGCGCCGCGGACCAGGCGAGGCTGGCGAGCGTGCCGATGATGAAGCGCTCGCGTGCCTCCGGGGACGCCAGCTCACTGAAGCGGCCGACGCCCTTGACGGCGACGATCACGGCGACGCCCTCCGGCAGACCGCTGAGCAGGGCGCCCGCGGTGGCGATCCGCTCGAGCACGCCGATGGTGGTGCCGCCGCGCAGCACCTCGATCGGCTGGCCGATCGCGGTCGGAGCGACCCCGGGAGTCCCGGGACGCTGAGCGGCGGCGATCATGATGCCGCCGTGCGCGCCGCTGCGGGAGTCGGTGGTCGCGAGATCGAGGGTGAGCAGGACCACCGGCCCGCCGCCGAGGACCGCGAGTGCGAAGGCGAGCACCACGACGGCGAGAGCGAGTGCCGGGGGAGCGGAGGCGCCGGCCACGCCGGTCAGCAGGAAGGCGGCGGCCGCGGCGCCGATGCTGATCCAGCCGAGCGAGGGGCGGCGCAGGCGCACCGCGAGGACGGCGCCCGTCACTCCGGCGAGGAGCACCAGGAGCACGCCGGTCCAGGAGGCGGACTGCGCTGCGACGGCGAAGGTCTCGGGCAGTGCGGTGCGGAGTGCCGTCATCGGGGTGTCCTCTCGGAAGCGGAAGCGGAAGCGGAAGGGTCGCTGGTCTCCGTGGAGCCGTGCGCCGACGGGTCGGCGCTCGCCGCCGCGTCGGGGTCGAGCGTACGGTCGACCACCGTCAGCAGCCGGGCGAGGGCGTCCCGTGCCGGTCCGTCGGCGCGCGCGCTCGCGGTCCGCACCCGGAGGCTGACCGCCTGGGGGGAGACGGCGAGACGCTCGGCCGCCTCCTTCTGCGAGAGCCCCGCGTCCAGGAGGTCGACGATCTCCCAGCCGGCCGGGGTCCGCGAGTCCCGGAGGTGGAGCAGCGGATCGAACAGAGCCTGGGCGTCGCCGACCGAGGGGAAGGCGTCGTCGGGGGAGCCGTGGCCGGACGGATCGGAGCCGGAGGCATCGGGATCGAGGGAGAAGCGGGTCGCCCGTCCCTTCGCCGCCTCGACCGCGCGTCGCGCCGCGAAGTACGCCGCTCCGCGGGCGGCGCGGGTGGTCCGCGGCAGCGGCCGCTCGATCGCGCCGATTCCGAGGCCGATGCTCCAGTGCCCGGAGCGGTGGAGTGCGAGGACCACGGAGACGACGGCCTCGGCGCGGTCGAGCACGAACTGGAACTCGTCGCCCGCGGTGCGCTCGGGAGGGAGCACGAAGGACGACTCCTCCGATTCGAGCAGAGCGGCGATCGCCTGCTCGACCCGGTCGTCGTCGTGACGACTGTCGCGCTGATCGGCGGTGATGACGAACACGATGACCTCCTCGATCAAGTATCAGGGCTTGATGCCGTGCGATCAAGCTTCCGGACTTGATCAGGCGCCGGGCGAGCCGCCGGCCTCGCGCTACCCTGGACGGGTGACCGATCAGGACTCCCGCGGATCCGCGACCATGCCGTCGCTCGATCCCTCGTTCGAGAACGTCTGGGACGAGCTCCTCTGGCGTGGCGCGATCCACGTGTCGACCGACGCGGCAGCGCTGCGCGAGCTCCTCGCCGGAGACCCGATCACCTACTACTGCGGCTTCGACCCGACCGCGCCGAGCCTGCACCTGGGCAACCTGGTCCAGCTGATCGTCCTCCGCCGGCTCCAGCTCGCCGGGCACCGGCCCCTCGGTCTCGTCGGCGGATCGACCGGGCTCATCGGCGACCCGCGGCCGACGGCGGAGCGGACGCTCAACTCCCGCGAGACGGTGGTCGAGTGGGTGTCCCGCCTGCAGGCGCAGGTGTCGCGGTTCCTGTCGACCGAGGGGGAGAACCCGCTGCGGCTGGTGAACAACCTGGACTGGACGGCGCCGCTGTCGGCGATCGACTTCCTCCGGGAGATCGGCAAGCACTTCCGCGTGGGCACGATGCTCAAGAAGGACGCGGTCAGTGCCCGCCTGAACTCCGACGCGGGGATCAGCTACACCGAGTTCAGCTACCAGATCCTGCAGGGGCTGGACTACCTCGAGCTCTACCGCCAGTACGGCTGCGTCCTGCAGACGGGTGGCAGCGACCAGTGGGGCAACCTCACCAGCGGGACCGATCTGATCCACCGGACGGAGGGGGTCTCGGTGCACGCCATCGGGACGCCGCTGGTGATGAACTCCGACGGGACGAAGTTCGGCAAGAGCGAGGGCAACGCCGTGTGGCTCGACCCGTCGCTCACCAGCCCGTACGCGTTCTATCAGTTCTGGCTCAACACCGACGACCGCGACGTGGCGGCCCGGCTGAAGACCTTCACCTACCTGCCGCGCACGGAGATCGAGCGGCTCGAGCAGGCGAGTGTGGAAGCACCGTTCAAGCGCGAGGCGCAGCGCGCGCTCGCGAGCGAGGTCACCACCCTGGTGCACGGGGAGGCGGTGACGGCCTCGGTGATCGCGGCCTCCTCGGCGCTCTTCGGTCGCGGATCGCTGGAGGGCATCGACGCGGGGATCCTGCGGGGAGCGCTGCAGGCGGTGACGACGGTCGAGGCGACCGCGGCGACTCCGGTGGTGCAGGCCTTCGTGGAGGCCGGACTCGTCGCGAGTCTCGGCGAGGCCCGCCGGGCGATCGGCCAGGGCGGTCTCTCGGTGAACAACGCCGCGGTGTCGGACGACGCCGCCGTGCTCGGCGACCTCCCGCTGATCGACGGGATCGCCGTGCTGCGCCGCGGCAAGAAGAGCTTCGCCGGCGCCTTCGTCTCCTGACGCGGACGCGGTCCGCCCCGCGAGGAGCCCGGATCGCGACACGCCCGGGCGACGAGCGATTTGCAGGGCCGCGAAACCTCGACGTAATGTAACTCCTCGTCAGCCCAAAGGAGCGGACAGCGAGAGTCGGATGCAGAGCATCGTGACCCGCCGGCCCCCCTCAAGCGATGACCATCCCCTCGCTCTCAAGCCTGTTAGAGATTCGTCTCTTGATGGCGGCGGATCGCGAGCGTAAGATGCAAAGCCTCCGCGGGACCCAGGTCCTCGGCTTCGGTGCACGGCCTCGGCTGCGCACGATGACGGCGAGACGATCTCCGGATCCGACGCTGAGCATCACGAAGACGCCGACTTGACACGGCCTGCGGATGTGCTAAGTTAGTCGAGTTGCCACGGAGGCGATCGGGACTTCGGTTCTGATCAGCCTACCCGGTCTCGGCGACACGAACAAATCGAACGGCCCGCCTGAATCATGCCGGCTTTCGATACAACATCTTCGATCACTTCCGTTGTGAAGCAACTCTTCTGGTGTGGAGGCGGGATGTGTCCGATTCTTGAGAACTCAACAGCGTGCACTATGTTCAATGCCAAATTTAT
>NZ_JALGRS010000009.1:0-184835 GCF_022815565.1 Rathayibacter sp. VKM Ac-2926
GATGCGTGTGTGGTAACCCACATCGTCCCGGAGGTCTTCTTCTACGTCACCCGTTCACAACGTCCCGAGGAACTACATCTAGCCGATCGTCGCGAGATCCGCCCTCCCGGGAGAGGTGGATCTCGATACGCGCGCTCCGCGCGCTACTCGATCAGCAGGGTCGTACGACCGAATGTCTGAGCGGAGCCGCGTCCTTCCCCTGCTGGTCGAGTAGCCGCGCAGCGGCGTATCGAGACCGCCGTCCCCAGCAGGGCGGCTCTGCAGGCTCACGTTCTGGCGTGGTCGGATCTCGATACGCGCGCTCCGCGCGCTACTCGATCAGCATGGGGTGGATGCGCGCCCGGAGGCAGTCGTGCCCTCACCTGCTGGTCGCAGAGCCGTCCGGGAGCGCCGCGTCCCGGACCCCCTCGCCCGCAGGGTCGAGGGCCGCGAGCGGAAATCGCGTGCCAGCGATTTCCGCCAGCCCGACGCGACCCGCTCTGCGGAACGCACCACTCCAGGTGGCCGACCGCGGGGGAGGAGCCGCTCGCGGCTCCTCCCCAAGATCAACACTGTGTAACGCTTCCCGAGTTGGCCCTCCGCGGCGGCTGAGCGTTCCGACACCTTGGGTAACGTGAGGTCATCGATGCCCTGCAGTGCCGATCGTGCGCGCGGGGCCGAATCTTGGAGGACGAATCTTGACTATCACCACGCGTAAGGCCGCGTTCGGCGGTCTCGCCGCTCTGGGCGTCACCGCGCTTCTCGCCGGTTGCGCCTCCGCCCCCGAGGAGACCGGCTCGAGCGCCGCCGCCGGTGGCGACTTCCTGCCCTGCATGGTCTCCGACGCGGGCGGGTTCGACGACAAGTCGTTCAACGAGCTCGGCTACAACGGCCTCGTGAAGGCGTCCGAGGACCTCGGCGTCACCCCGAAGACCGTCACTTCGGAGTCCGAGACCGACTACGCGCCCAACCTGACGAGCCTCGTCGACCAGGGCTGCAACCTGATCATCACCGTCGGCTTCGCCCTCGCCGAGGCCACCTCGGCCGCGGCGGAGGAGAACACCGACATCGACTTCGCCATCATCGACGACGCGTCGATCGACCTGCCGAACGTCAAGCCGATCACCTTCGACACCTCGCAGTCGGCGTTCCTCGCCGGCTACGCGGCGGCCTCGTACTCGAAGACGGGCGTCGTGGGCACCTACGGCGGCCAGCAGTTCCCGACCGTCACCATCTTCATGGACGGCTTCGCGGACGGCGTGGCGTACCACAACGAGCAGAAGGGCACCGACGTCAAGGTCGTCGGCTGGGACGTCGCCGCGCAGACCGGCTCGTTCACCGGAGGCTTCGCCGCCGGTGTCGAGGCCAAGTCGGCCGCGCAGTCCCTGATCGACCAGAACGCCGACGTCATCCTCCCGGTCGGCGGCCCGATCTTCCAGTCGGCCATCGAGGCCATCCGCGACTCCGGCAAGGAGATCGCCATGGTGGGTGTCGACGCCGACCTGTACGAGACCTACCCCGACGGCGGTGACCTGTACCTGACCTCGATCCTCAAGGGCATTGAGGCCGGCACGACCGACGTCACCTCCACCGCGGGCGCCGACGCCTTCGACGCGACCCCGTACGTGGGCACGCTCGAGAACGACGGTGTCGGCATCGCGCCGTTCCACGACTTCGAGTCGAAGGTCTCGGCCGACCTGCAGGGCGAGCTGGACACCATCAAGGAGGGCATCATCGACGGCTCGATCACCGTCGAGTCGCCGTCCGCGCCCGCCGCGTCCTGATCTCCGGATCGATCGCAGCGCACTGACGAAGAGGCCGGTGGGCCCGAGTTCTGCTCGGGCCCACCGGCCTCTCGTCGGCTGTCCCGCCGGCTCCCGCGCGCTGGCACCCCGCACCGAAAGTTAGATTGGACCCATGAAGCTCGAACTGCGGGGCATCACGAAGCGCTTCGGCGCTCTCGTGGCCAACGATCACATCGACCTCACCGTCGAACCCGGTGAGATCCACTGCCTCCTCGGCGAGAACGGCGCGGGCAAGTCCACGCTGATGAACGTCCTGTACGGGCTGTACCAGGCGGAGGAGGGCGACATCCTGCTGGACGACGTGGTCCAGCGCTTCTCCGGCCCCGGCGACGCCATGAAGGCGGGGATCGGGATGGTGCACCAGCACTTCATGCTCGTCCCGGTCTTCTCGGTCGCCGAGAACGTCATGCTCGGCCACGAGGAGACGAAGTCGGGCGGCCGGCTCGACCTGGCCGCCGCGCGCGCCCGCGTCCGCGACATCTCCGACCGCTTCGGCTTCGACGTCGATCCCGATGCGATCGTCGAGGACCTGCCCGTCGGCGTCCAGCAGCGGGTCGAGATCATCAAGGCGCTCTCCCGCGACGCGAAGGTCCTCGTCTTCGACGAGCCGACCGCCGTGCTGACCCCGCAGGAGACCGACGAGCTGATCGCGATCATGCGGCAGCTGCGTGCCTCCGGGACCGCGATCGTCTTCATCACGCACAAGCTGCGCGAGGTCCGCGAGGTGGGCGACCGCATCACGGTCATCCGCCTCGGCCAGGTCGTGGGCGAGGCCTCGCCGACCGCGAGCAACGCGGAGCTGGCCTCGCTGATGGTCGGCCGCGCCGTCGAGCTCACCGTCCAGAAGGAGCCGGCGCGGGCGGGCGACGAGGCCCTCGTCGTCAGCAACCTCACCGTCCGGGACGCGAACGGGCAGGCCGTCGTCGACGACGTCTCGTTCGAGGTCCGCCGCGGCGAGATCCTCGCCATCGCCGGCGTGCAGGGCAACGGCCAGACCGAGCTGACCGAGGCGATCATGGGCCTGCAGGAGCGCGTGGAGGGCACGGTGACCCTCGACGGCCGCCGGCTCGACGGCCTCTCCGTCCGCCGGGTGCTCGACGCCGGCGTCGGCTTCGTCCCCGAGGACCGCACCGAGGACGGCCTCGTCGCCGAGTTCACCATCGCGGAGAACCTGATGCTCGACCGCAGCGACAGCGGCCCGTTCGTCAAGGGTCTCGGCCTGCAGCTGAAGGCGCTGGAGACGTTCGCCGAGGAGCGCGTCCGCGAGTTCGACGTCCGCGCGCAGGGCATCACCACCCACGTCGGCCGCCTCTCCGGCGGCAACCAGCAGAAGGTCGTCCTGGCCCGCGAGCTCAGCCGTGAGCTGCGGCTGTTCATCGCCGCCCAGCCGACCCGCGGCATCGACGTCGGCTCGATCGAGTTCGTGCACAAGCGCATCGTCGAGACCCGCGACACCGGCGTGCCCGTCATCGTCGTCTCCACCGAGCTCGACGAGGTCGCGGCTCTCGCCGACCGCATCGCGGTCATGTACAAGGGCGGCATCATCGGGATCGTCCCCGCCGACACTCCCCGGGAGACCCTGGGGCTCATGATGGCCGGGCAGTCGCCCGCCGAGAAGGGTGCGGCCGCATGAGCGACGCGCAGTTGCCCGCCGTCGATCCGGACGCCGAGTCCGAGAGGGCGACCGGTCTCGAGCCGGGCCAGAAGCCGGGTCAGGAGGCGCGGCCCGGCCCGATCGAGAGCGGGGCCTCGCGCGTCCTCCGCGAGATCCTCTCCGGGACCGCGCTGATGTCGGTGCTGGCCGTCCTGCTTTCGCTGATCGCGGGCGGCGTGCTGATCGCCGCCACCGACCCCGAGGTCCAGTCGGCCTCGGGCTACTTCTTCGCCCGGCCGCTCGACACGCTGCAGGCGATCTGGCAGTCGGTCGCCGGGGCGTACTCCTCGCTCTTCCAGGGCTCGGTCTACAACTTCCGCCGCGAGGGCTTCGCGAACGGCATCAAGCCGCTGACCGACACCCTCGCCTTCGCCACGCCGCTGATCGCGGGCGGCCTCGGCGTCGCCCTCGCCTTCCGCGTCGGGCTCTTCAACATCGGCGGCCGCGGCCAGATGCTGATCGCCGCCGCCTGCGCCGGCTGGGTCGGCTTCTCCTTCGACCTGCCGTTCGGCGTGCACCTGGTGATCACCCTCGCCGCGGGCATCCTGGGCGGCGCGCTCTGGGGCGGCCTCGTCGGCCTGCTCAAGGCGCGGACCGGCGCGCACGAGGTGATCCTCACGATCATGCTCAACTACGTCGCGTTCTACTTCGTCTCCTACCTCCTGCGCACGCCGGGCGCCCTCCAGGCGCCGGGCTCGAACAATCCCAAGTCGCCAGGCATGAAGGACACCGCGGTCTTCCCCGACCTCCTCGGCTCCGGATACTCGCTGAACCTCGGCTTCGTCGTCGCGATCCTCGCGACCGTCTTCGTCTGGTGGCTGCTCAACCGCTCGAGCATCGGCTTCAAGTTCCGCGCGGTGGGCGAGAACCCGCACGCGGCCCGGGTCGCCGGCATCGACGTCAAGAACAGCTACGTGTACGCCATGCTGCTCTCCGGCGGCCTGCTCGGCCTCGCCGGCAGCGCGCAGGTGATGGGCACCGTCACCACCGGCTTCACCTCCGGGATCGACGCGGGCATCGGCTTCGACGCGATCACCGTCGCGCTGCTGGGCCGCTCGCGGCCCTGGGGCGTGTTCTTCGCCGGCATCCTCTTCGGCGCGTTCAAGGCCGGCGGCTACTCGATGCAGGCCGCCGAGGGCGTGCCGATCGACGTGGTCCTCGTCGTGCAGTCGCTGATCGTCCTCTTCATCGCCGCGCCGCCCCTGGTGCGCGCGATCTTCCGTCTCCCGACGCCCGGGGTCGCCCCCAAGCGCCGCACGCGCCGCACCACGGAGGTGTCCGCATGACCACCGCAGTCTCCCGTGCCCCCGGGACCGCGTCCCGGGTCGCCGTCCGCAGCTGGAAGGCCCCGATCGCGTTCGGGATCTTCTCGCTGCTGGCCGTGATCCTGTTCGTGGCCCTCGGCCGCGACGGCACCAGCTCGTTCCGCCTCGCCTCCGGCAACGACTTCTTCGCCCTGCCGGACCTGCCGTTCCCGACCCGCGCCACCGGCGTGGTCGTGGCGGTCGTCCTGGTCGGTCTGACGGCGGTCGCCGTCGCGTTCACCCGCTCGGCCCGCCGCCTGCCGCTCTGGCTCTCGGCGCTCTTCGCGCTCGTCTTCCTGGTCGGCTTCCTGGTCTGGGCGTCCGCGGGCGCGACGCTGCCGCTGCCGGGGCTGCTCCTCGGCACCGTCGGGCTCGCGACGCCGCTGATCTTCGGCTCGCTCGGCGGGGTCATCTCGGAGCGCGTCGGCGTGGTCAACGTCGCGATCGAGGGCCAGCTGCTCGCCGGCGCCTTCACCGCGGCGATGGTCGGCTCGCTGACCCGCCAGCCCGTGCTCGGCCTGCTCGCGGCGATGATCGCGAGCGTGCTGGTCTCGTTCGTGCTCGCCGCCTTCGCGATCAAGTACCTGGTCGACCAGGTGATCGTCGGCGTCGTCCTCAACGTCCTCGTGACGGGGCTCACGAGCTTCCTCTACTCGCAGGTGCTGACCAGCGACGCCGCCGTCTTCAACTCGCCGGTCAAGTTCGACCGGCTGCCGATCCCGGGACTCAGCCAGGTGCCGATCCTCGGACCGGTGCTGTTCAACCAGACGATCATCGTCTACCTGATGTACTTCGCGATCTTCGCCGTGTGGTGGGGGCTCTTCAAGACGAAGTGGGGCCTGCGGCTCCGCGCGGTCGGCGAGCACCCCCAGGCCGCGGACACCGTCGGCATCAACGTGGCCAGGACGCGGTTCTGGAACGTCTCGCTGGCCGGCGCGATCGCGGGCATGGGCGGGGCGTACTACACGCTCGACGCGGTCGGCGCGTTCGGCAAGGAGATGACGGCGGGCGCGGGCTTCATCGCCCTGGCGGCGGTCATCTTCGGCCGCTGGGACCCGATCAAGGCCACCCTCGCCTCGCTGCTGTTCGGCTTCGCGACCAACCTGCAGAACGTGCTCGGCGTCATCGGCTCGCCGGTGCCGAGCGAGTTCATGCTGATGCTGCCCTACGTGGTGACGATCTTCGCGGTCGCCGGCCTGGTCGGGCAGTCGCGGGGTCCGGCCGCCGCCGGCAAGCCCTATCTCAAATCGTGAGGACGGATCCGATGACCGACATCGACTGGGACGCGCTCCGCACCGCCGCGCTCGACGCGATGGGCAAGGCCTACGTGCCGTACTCGAAGTTCCCCGTGGGCGTCGCCGCGCTGGTCGACGACGGCCGAGTGATCTCCGGCTGCAACGTCGAGAACGCCTCCTACGGCCTGACCCTCTGCGCCGAGTGCGCGCTGGTGTCGTCGCTGCACATGACGGGCGGCGGCCGGCTCGTCGCCTTCACCTGCGTGGACGGCAAGGGCGGCGTGCTGATGCCCTGCGGGCGCTGCCGTCAGCTGCTCTTCGAGCACTCCGCCGACGGGATGCTCCTGCAGACCGTGTCGGGCGTGAAGACGATCGACGAGGTCATCCCCGACGCGTTCGGTCCGCGCACCCTCGAGGCGTACGCGGCCGAGTAGTCCCGCCCCGCCGACGCCCTCCGCGGCGCCGACGGCCCTCCGCGGCCGTGCAGCGCCGCCGCCTCCCGCTCCCACTCCTGAACCGAGGACCTCGCATGACCCCGTCCACCCCCGTCGAGGCGTTCGACGCCGTCGACGTCATCCGCACCAAGCGCGACCGCGGCACGCTCTCGACCGCGCAGATCGACTGGCTGATCGACGCCTACACCCGCGGCTACGTCCAGGGCGAGCAGATGGCCGCCTTCGCGATGGCCGTGCTGCTCAACGGGATGGACCGCGACGAGATCCGCGACCTGACCCTCGCGATGATCGCGAGCGGCGAGCGGATGAGCTTCGACGGCCTCGGCAAGCGGACGGTCGACAAGCACTCCACCGGCGGGGTCGGCGACAAGATCACGCTGCCGCTGATGCCGCTGGTCGCCTCCTTCGGCGTCGCGGTGCCGCAGCTCTCCGGTCGCGGCCTCGGCCACACGGGCGGCACGCTCGACAAGCTCGAGGCGATCCCCGGCTGGCGCGCGGACCTCAGCAACGAGGAGATGTTCGAGCAGCTGCGGACGGTCGGCGGCGTCATCTGCGCCGCGGGCTCCGGGCTCGCTCCGGCGGACAAGAAGCTCTACGCCCTGCGCGACATCACCGGCACCGTCGAGGCGATCCCGCTGATCGCCTCCTCGATCATGTCGAAGAAGATCGCGGAGGGGACCGACGCCCTGGTCCTCGACGTCAAGTTCGGCTCCGGCGCGTTCATGACCGACATCGAGCGCTCGCGCGAGCTGGCCCGCGCCATGGTCGATCTCGGCAACGACGCCGGCGTCCGCACCACGGCGCTGCTGACCAACATGAACGTGCCGCTCGGCCTCGCGATCGGCAATGCGAACGAGGTCCGCGAGTCCGTCGAGGTGCTCGCCGGCGGCGGCCCCGCGGACGTCCGCGAGCTGACCCTCGCGCTCGCCCGCGAGATGCTGGCGCTGGCCGGGCAGCCCGACGCGGACGTCGAGGGTGCGCTCGACGGCGGCGCGGCGATGGACACCTGGCGTGCGGTCATCCGCGCCCAGGACGGCGACCCGGACGGCGCGCTGCCGGTCGCCCGCGAGACGCACGTCGTCCTGGCCGAGCGCGACGGCGTCCTGGTCGAGCAGCAGGCGCTGCCCTTCGGCATCGCGGCCTGGCGCCTCGGCGCGGGGCGCGCGCGCCAGCAGGACGCGGTGCAGCACGCCGCCGGCATCGACCTGCACGCGAAGCCCGGCGACCGGGTCCGCGCCGGTCAGCCGCTCTTCACGCTCTCCGCCGACGAGCCGTCCCGCTTCTCCCGCGCGCTCGAGGCGCTGGACGGCGCGTACCGCATCGGCGACGAGGGCGACGCGATCCTCGACGGCGGCCCGCTGGTGGCGGAGCGCATCGCCTGACCCTTGCCGCCGCTCGGGTCGACCTCCGGCTCGCGGAACGGCCTCCGGCACGCGGAATCTGCGGATTCCGACGTGCCGGAGCTGCTTCCGCGTGCCGGAGGTGAGGGTGGACGTCCGGCTCGTGAAACCGCGCCCGGCTCGTAAGATCCGCAGCTTTCAGCGTGCCGGAGTCGGTTTCGCGTGCCGGAGATGGGCAGGCAGGAGCTTCGGCTCGTGGAACCGGCCTGGGCTCGTGGAAGGCGCGCGTTCCGACGTGCCGAAGGTGATTCCGCGTGCCGGGAGCGGGCCCAGAGGATGTCCGGCTCGTGGAATCAGCCCGGCTCGGGGGATTCGCGAGTTCCGGCGTGCCGGAGGTCGTTCCGCATGCCGGAGGTGGCCCGGCCTGCTCGCGCACCCGGCCTGACCCGGACGGGGTGGTGGACCCAGCGGAGGCCGGCGCGGGCGGCACCGTAAGGTGGTCGGCGAACCGTCGTCCCACCGGAGGAGCACCGTGACCGACAGCACCGAGACCGGCAGCAGCCACGAGGAGTACCTCCTCCCGGGCGAGGGCATCCTCATCGACGACCTGCCCAAGGTGTCACTGCACGACCACCTCGACGGCGGACTCCGCGCCGAGACGATCGTCGACATCGCCGCGCAGACCGGCGTCGCCCTGCCCGCCGAGGACCCCGAGGCTCTCGAGCGGTGGTTCACCACCACGGCCGACTCCGGTTCGCTCGAGGACTACATCGCCACCTTCGAGACCACGATCGCCGTCATGCAGACCGCTTCGTCGCTCGAGCGCGTCGCCCGCGAGTTCGTGCTCGACCTCGCCGCGGACGGCGTGGTGCACGGCGAGATCCGCTGGGCGCCCGAGCAGCACCTCCGCGCTGGTCTCACCCTCGACGCGGCCGTCGAGGCCGTGCAGGAAGGACTCGAGCAGGGCGTCCAGGAGGCGGCCGCGCACGGTTCGCGGCTCGGCGTCGGCCAGCTGATCACCGCGATGCGGCACACCGACCGCTCGCTCGAGATCGCCGAGCTGGCCCTGCGCCACCGCGAGCGCGGCGCGATCGGCTTCGACATCGCCGGCGCGGAGGCGGGCTTCCCCGCGTCGCGGCACCGCCCCGCGTTCGAGCTCCTCGCCGCCGCGCACTTCCCGACGACCGTCCACGCGGGCGAGGCGGACGGCCTCGACAGCATCCGCTCGGCGCTCCTCGACGGCCGGGCACTGCGCCTCGGCCACGGCGTCCGGCTCGCGGAAGACATCCGCGTCGAGCGCCAGGACGACGACGCCAGCTACGTCACGCTCGGCGAGCTCGCCGAGTGGGTGAAGGACCGGCGGATCGCGCTCGAGCTCAGCTCGTCCTCGAACCTGCAGACCGGGGCGATCGCCGCGTGGGGCACCGACCTCGCCGACCACCCGTTCGACCTGCTCTACCAGCTCGGCTTCCGCGTCACCGTCAACACGGACAACCGCCTGATGAGCGGCACGACGCTCAGCCGCGAGCTCGCGCTGCTCTCGGACGCGTTCGGCTACGACCTCGACGACCTCGAGGCGTTCCAGGTCAACGCGGCCGAGGCGAGCTTCCTGCCGCTGGACGAGCGCCGCGAGCTGATCGAGACCATCAGCGCCGGCTTCGAGGCGGCCTGAGCATGCCGCTCGACCCGCTCTCCGACGCCGCGGTGGCCCTGCGCCATCCCGCTGCCAGCTGGCGCGAGGCGGTCATGGAGGCGGGCCGCGCCCTCGAGCGCTGCGGCGCGGTCGACCCCGCCTACTCTCGCCGGATGGTCGAGCAGGTCGACGTGCTCGGCCCCTACATCGTGATCGCCCCCGGCCTCGCCCTCGCGCACGCCCGCCCGGGCAACGACGTGCTCGAGGACGGGATCTCGGTGGTCACCCTCGCCGAGCCCGTCGCCTTCGGCCACAGCACCAACGACCCGGTCTCGGTCGTCATCGGCATCGCCGCCACCCAGGCGCACGGCCACGTCGGCTTCGTCTCCGGCCTCGCCGACGTCCTCAGCAAGCCGGACGCGGTCGCCGCCCTCGCTGCCGCCCGCACCGTCCGCAGCATCAACGCCGTCCTCACCGACGACACCCCGCACCACGGAAGAAGCGCATGAAGATCGTCACCCTCTGCGGCGCCGGAATCGGCACCTCCGCCATCCTCAAGCTCGGCGCCGAGCGCGCCCTCGAGGCCCTCGACCTCGAGGCCGAGGTCGTCGCCTCCGACCTCGCCTCCGTCGACGCCCTCGCCGCCGACGCGCAGGTCATCCTCACCTCCAGCGAGCTGATCGACAGGATCGGCAAGACCTTCGCCGAGGTCGTCGTCATCGACAACTACCTCGACCAGACCGAGATCACGGCGAAGATCGAGCGCGCGCTCGGCTGATCCGCGGTGCCGTCGTCTGAGCCGCCCCTTGTGCGGCTCAGCGCAGTCGGCTTCTCGTCGTGGTGCGTTCCATGGAGCGTGTCGCGTCGCGCTGTCTCGAATCGCTTGGCACGCGATTCTCGATCGCGCGCTCTGCCTTGAGGGTGCTCGCTCCTGACCCGTGGTGCCGTTTTCTGAGCCGCTCCCTGTGCGGCTCAGCGCGGTCGGCTTCTCGAGGTGGTGCGTTCCGTGGAGCGGTCGCGTCGCGCTGTCGAGAATCGCTTGGCACGCGATTGTCGACAGCGCGCTCTGCCTTGAGGGTGCTCGTTCTGGGTGGGTGCGAGGGTGGTCCGGGTCGCGAGATGCCACTTGTGTGCGCGACACGCCGGGGGAGGCTTGCACAAGTGGCATCTCGCGAGGCGGGCGGCGGGGCGGCGGGTCAGGGGGCCAGCAGGGTGAGGGTGCGGGTGAGGAGGGTTCGGGCGCGGGCGGGGGAGAGGCGGGTCGGCTGCTCGGCGGCGCGGGCGACGGCGATGCCGTCGAGGACGGCGAGGAGGAGCGCGGCGTCGTCGGGGCCGAGCGGCGCCGTGGGGTGCGCGGCGTGCAGCAGCTCCAGGACGACGTCCTCCGTGCGCGACCAGCCGGCGGTGTGCAGGGCGCGGATCTCGGGGTCGGTGCCGGCGCGTGAGGCGAACGCGGTCCAGACGACGGCGTCGGGGACGTCGGCGTCCTCGACGCAGGCGATCGCCTCGCAGAAGGCGCGGAGACGAGCGTCCGCCGACGGCTCCTCCTCCCGCAGGTCGAGCATCCGTCGGCGGAACCGCTCCTCCACCGCTGCCATCGCGCCGGTCAGCAGCGCCTGCTTCGTCGGGAAGTGGTGCTGGACGGCGCCTGCCGAGACGCCTGCTTCAGCGGCGACGGTCCGGATGCTGAGCTGATCGGCTCCGCGCGTCGAGAGGACGGTGACGACCGCCGAGAGGATGTCGCTCCTGCTCTCGCGCCGATCGGCCACGTGCACTCCCCTCGATCCGTCCGCTCGAGCAGGCTACGCTCTCGACCATGACCAATACGACTGTATTGCCAATCGCCGAGACGGCGAGAGCGCGCATCGACTCGCTGGACGTCGTCCGCGGCGTCGCGATCATCGGGACCCTCGGCACCAACATCTGGCTGTTCTCCCACCCCTGGGGACTGCTCGGGATGCTCAGCGAGCCGGTGACGCCCGGGACGTCCCCGGGCGCGCAGACCGTGCAGCTGGTGCTGATGGCTCTGGCACAGGGGAAGTTCCTCGCCCTGCTCTCGCTCACCTTCGGCATCGGGCTGGCGATCCAGCACGCGTCGGCGGTCCGCCGGGGTCGGCGCTGGCCCGGCCGCTACCTCTGGCGGGCGACGCTGCTCCTGCTCGACGGCGCGGTCAACTACGTGCTGATCGCGGAGTTCGATGTGCTGATGGGCTACGCGGTGACGGGAGCGGTCGTGGCCTGGCTGCTGCTCACCCGGCCGCGGACGCAGCGGCGCACTGTGGTCGTCCTCGGGGCGCTGCACGTCCTGCTGATCTCGGCGCTCGTGGCGCTCGTGGCGACGCAGCCGGGTGCCGCCGGTCAGGGTCCGACGGGTCGCAGCCCCTACGCTGACGCCTCCTTCCTCGGCCTCGCCGTCTTCCGGCTGCAGAACACGGGAGTCTTCCGTGCCGAACCCCTGCTGATCGGATTCCTGAGCCTGGCGATGTTCCTGCTCGGTGCTCAGCTGCTGCGCGCCGGCCTCTTCGCGGAGGAGGGGCGACTGCTGCGGCGGCGGCTGATGGTCCTCGGTGCGGTCGCCGCTCCGGTCGATCTGGCGCTCGGACTCACCGGGAGCGCGGCCGGTCTGCTGGCCGAGCGCTATCTCGTCGCTCCGCTGGTGGCGCTCGGGCTGCTCGCCCTCCTCGCCGAGCTCGGCCTGCGCCGGGGCAGCGACGGCTGGCTCGCGCGTCGCGCTCGCGAGGTCGGCCGGGTCGCTCTGAGCGCCTATCTCCTGCAGAACCTGCTCGGGGGCGCTCTGTTCTACGGCTGGGGCCTCGGGCTCGCGGTCACCGTGGCGCCGTGGCGGGTACCCGTGACGATCGGCGCCTTCGTCCTGATCGCGTCGATCGTCGTGCTCGCCGCGCATCTCTGGCTCCGCCGCTTCGCTGTCGGCCCGGTCGAGTGGCTCTGGAAGCGCGGCGAGCAGCTCGGGAGTCGTCCCTCGCGCTGACGACGTGGTGCGCCAGAGCCCGCGCCAGGGCGGCAGGGTCGGGACGTCCGTGCGATTCTCCGACCTGGCTCCGTCTCCGAGCCTCTTCACCGAATCGAGAGGACTGAAGTGCGCACTCGCATCCGCTGCACGATCGCCGGGCTCACCACCCTCGGGCTCCTGGCGGGAGGCGCTGTTCTGGGGGCGGGGCCCGCCTTCGCTCAGACCCCGTCACCCGCCGCGTCGACCGCCACAGCCACCTCCACTGCCGCTCCGGAGTGGAGTGCGACCGCGACCTACACGGGCGGGCAGCAGGTCACCCGCCAGGGGAGGCTCTACACCGCCGGCTGGTGGACCAGCGGCGAGGACCCGCTGCGGGTCTCGGGGGCCGTCGGGACCGGCAAGGTCTGGCAGCCCGCCGCGGGCGTGACCGCGCCGACGGTCGCGCCGACCCCCACCGCCGCGCCGACGCCGACCGCCGCTCCCGCACCGACCCGCGCTCCTGCGTCCGTCACCGTCCCGGCGCCGTCCGCGAGCCTCGCGCCGGCCGCCCCCGCGTCGAACCCGTTCCCCGGTGTCGCGGAGTGGAGCGCGTCGGCGACGTACACCGGCGGCCAGCAGGTCGTGCGCGACGGGAAGCTGTACACCGCCGGCTGGTGGACCAGCGGCGCGGACCCCCGCGAGGCCTCCGGACCGATCGGCTCCGGCAGGGTCTGGCAGCCGGCCGGCGCGGTCACTCCGGCACCGGCGCCGACTCCTGCGGTCACTCCGACGCCGGCGAGCACCACGACCCCGTCGCCCGCGCCCTCGCCGGCCACCGATCCCGGGAAGGCTCCGGGACCCTCGGCGGTGCCCGTCACCGGAACGTCCCCCGCCGTCCTGCGCTCCGGCTACAAGGACATCACGATCAGCATGGACTGGAACACCCACCAGCTGCGCACCGCGGTCGACGGCCGCATCGTCCCGCTCGTGGGTCCGGACTCCTGGGCGAGCCGGACCGGCAGCAGCGCGGTCACGCTCGCCTTCGCCTCCGGCACCGGGGACGCCCCGAACTGGGCGGGCGTCACGGCGGACGAGTTCCGCAGCTCGATCGACCAGCTGGTCGCCGCGGACGTGGACTACGTGCTCGCCACCGGAGGAGCCTCGGCGGTGTTCACCGCGAACGCCGCGCAGCTGGACTCCTTCATCAGCCGCTACGCCTCGAAGAACCTGATCGGCATCGACTTCGACATCGAGCGCGGGCAGACCGCCGCGCAGATCCGGGAGCTCGCCGACGCCGCTGCCGCGGCCGAGGTGAAGTACCCGGACCTCCGGTTCCAGTTCACCCTGCCCACCGCGGCGGCGTCGGACGGATCGAGGTACAGCCTGACCGACGTCGGAGTCACGACCGTCGAGGCGATCAAGGCCTCGGGCGTGCAGCACTACACCGTCAACCTGATGGCCATGGACTACGGGTCGCCGACCGCCGCGAACGCGGTCATCGACTCGACGACCGGGAGGACCGACATGGGGGCGTCCGCCGTCCAGGCCGCTCGGAACGTGCACGAGAAGCACGGCATCCCCTACTCGAAGCTCGAGCTGACCGCGATGATCGGCGTCAACGACGTGACCGAGGAGGTCACCTCCGTCGCGGACTTCGAGACGATCGCCGCCTTCGTGAAGACGCAGGGCCTCGCCGGACTGCACCACTGGTCCGTCGACCGGGACACGCCCTCCACCGTGGGCGTGGTGTCTCCGCTGGGCTCCGGGACGGCCATCCCGTCAGGAGCGTTCGCCGCGGTCGTCAACCGCGCCGGCTGACCCCCGCCCGTTCGCTGCGCCGCCCCGCCGACCCGTGGGGCGGCGCTGCGGCGTGCCCCGGACCCGGTCCTCGCCGTCCGTGTCGCTCGTCCTTCGCTGCATCCGTCCTCTCCGCCCGCCCCCTTCCCAGGAGCCGCCCACCCATGTCCTCGATCCCGTCCGACCCCTCCTCACCCGGTCTCCGGCACGCCTCGCGGCGTCCGCGTCCGCTGCTCCGCCGACTCCTGTCCGTCCTCGCGACGGCCGTCGCCGTCGTCCTCGGGCTCACCCTGTCGACGGTCGCGGCGGCGTTCGCGCTCGCCGCGTCCCTGCCCTTCGCGATCGCCGTGTGGGTGGTCCTGTCCCTGCTTCTCGTCTTCCTGCTGGTCTCGGCCGTGCAGCGCCTGCTCCCGCGACGGCCTCGGCCGGTCCGCCGGTCGGTGCGCCTGCGCACCCCGCTGATCGTCGCCGCGGTCGCGACCGCCGCCATCGGCGCGCTCGCCGGCGGGACCGTGCTCGCGCCGATCGGCGGGTCGTCCGTCGGCTTCGGCCCGGTGGCCCCGCAGTACTGGGACCTCTCCACCGGCTCGCACGTCGCGTACTGGAAGACCCCCGCTCCCACTCCCGGGGGATCCGAGGTCCCGATCGTGTACGTGCACGGCGGCCCCGGCGGCTATGTCGCCGCCCTGGACTTCGACTTCCTGCCCGCCCTCGCCGAGACCGGCCACGACGTCTACCTGTTCGACCAGCCGGGCGCCGGCTACTCCGACGACCTGCCGATCCACGACTACTCGCTGGAGCGGTCCGTCGCCGACATCGACGCCGTCCGGTGAAGACGGGCGCGGATCGCGTGATCCTCGTCGGCCACTCGGCCGGGGCTACCTCGCCGCCGCCTACACCGCCAAGCACCCCGAGCACGTGGAGAAGGCGGTCCTCCTCTCCTCCGGGACCTACGACCCGTCGGAGGACGGACGGCGCGCGGTCGCCGAGGCGCAGGCGGCAGCCGATGCGCGGCCGGTCGAAGACCCGGCAGAGCGGGCGGAGCCCGCAGCGGAGGAGCCCGCTCCTCTCCCGCTGGGCGCTCAGCTGCGCGCGGCCGCCGGAGTGGCGCTTCTGCGGTCGGTCGGCCCGGACGCCGCCGTGAACCTGCTCCCGCAGGACGCCGGCAGGCGTGTGGCGGCGGCGTCGCTGGGCGAACCCGGCGGCATCAATTTCTACTCGAACCTGCTGCTGACCGACGACTTCCTGGCGCACTGGGCGATGACGCTCGAGCAACTCCACACGGTGGACGTGCCCACGCTGGTCGTGCGGGCGCAGGACGACTTCGTCGACTGGCGCGGCCAGCACGCCCTCGCCGAGGCGATCCCCGGCGCGCAGACGGTCTTCATCCCCGAGGGCGGGCACGCCCCCTGGGTGCGGGCTCGTGAGCGCAGCCTCGCCGCCGTGTCCGACTTCCTCCTGGACCGGGCGCAGCCGATCTACACCGGCGACACCGACCCGGGGCTGGCGGACGCTCCCGATCGCGGCTGACCGCCGCTCAGCGCAGGAGCTCGGCGGCTCCTGTCCGCAGGGCGTCGAGGCGGGCGGCGACCGCGCCGCGGCGGGCGTCGGCGTCGACCTCGTGCGACCAGGCGTCGAGGTAGAGCTTCACCTTGGGCTCGGTGCCGCTCGGCCGCGCGATCAGACGGGCGCCGTCGAGGGTGAACCGCAGCGCATCCGTCGGCGGCAGCGCTCCGCCCGCCGCGAGCAGGTCCTCCGTGCGCTGCACGGCGAGGCCGCCGATCTCGGCGGGCGGAGCGCTGCGCAGCCCCGCCATGATCCGGCCGATCTCGGAGAGATCGGTCACCCGGAGCGAGATCTGCTCCGAGCCGAACAGGCCGAAGCGCTCGGCGAAGGCGTCGAGCTCGTCGGCGATCGTGCGGCCCTCCGCGGCGAGCGAGGAGGCGAGATCGAGGAAGGCGAGCGCCGCCGAGATCCCGTCCTTGTCGCGGACCGTCTCCGGGTTCACGAGGTAGCCGAGAGCCTCCTCGTAGCCGAAGACGAGGTCCGGGACGCGGGAGATCCACTTGAAGCCGGTCAGCGTCTCCGCGAACTCCAGACCGTAGTCGCGGGCGACCGCTCCGAGCGCGGGGGAGGAGACGATCGAGCAGGCCAGCGCGCCGCCCGCCCGGCCCGCGGTGCGGGCGCGCTCGGCGGCGCGCCAGCCGAGCAGCGCGCCCACCTCGTTGCCGGAGAGCCGGCGGAAGCCGTCCTCGAGCGACGCGTCCGGGATCGCCGCGGCGAAGCGGTCGGCGTCGGGATCGTTGGCGACGATCAGCTGAGCACGGCCCGAGCGGGCCGTCGCGAAGGCGAGGTCGAGCGCCCCGGCCTCCTCGGGGTTGGGGAACGCCACCGTGGGGAACGCGGGATCGGGGTCGATCTGCTCGACGACCACGGCCGGCTCGTCGAAGTCGGCGGCGGAGAGCACGCGGTGCGCGGTCTCCCAGCCCACGCCGTGCATCGCCGTGTAGACGACGCGGAGCGGCGCCGACTGGCGGCCGACCGCCGCCGTCGCGGCGATGTAGGCGTCGACGACCGACTCGTCGGCGACGCGGTACTCGCCCCGGGGCAGCTCGGTGACGCGGCGCTCGGTCGCGACCGCGAGGATCCGCTCGGCGATCGCGGAGTCGACCGGCGGCACGATCTGCGAGCCGTCGTCGTCGCCGCCGAGGTAGACCTTGTAGCCGTTGTCCTGCGGCGGGTTGTGGCTCGCCGTCACCATCACTCCGGCGTCGGCGCCGAGGTGGCGGACGGCGAAGGCGAGCACGGGAGTCGGCAGCAGGCGGGGGAGCAGCACGGCGTCGGCACCCGCGCCGGCCATCAGGGCGGCCGAGTCCTCGGCGAAGACGCGGGAGTTCCTCCGCCCGTCGTAGCCGATGACGATCAGCGGGCGCTCGAGGCCCTGCGCGCGCAGATGGTCGGCGAGCCCGACGGCCGCCTGCGAGACGAGGACGCGGTTCATCCGGTTCGACCCGGCCGCGATCGCCCCGCGGAGCCCGGCGGTGCCGAAGGCGAGGCGCTCGCGGAAGCGGTCCGCCAGCTCGGCCGCGGCAACCGGGTCGCCGGCCGCGTCGGCGGTGAGCAGATCGACGAGCTCCTGCCGCGTCTCCGGGTCGGGGTCCTGGGCGAGCCAGTCCTCGGCGCGCGCGCGGACGTCCGCCGTCACAGCGCGCCCGTGATCCCGGCGAGGAGGCGGGCGAGGTCGTCCTCGGCGTTCCGCCCGGCCTCGAGGACCTCCTCGTGGCTCAGCGGCGTCTTCTGGATGCCCGCCGCCAGGTTCGTGATCAGCGACATGCCCAGCACCTCCATGCCCGCCTCGCGCGCCGCGATCGCCTCGAGGGCGGTCGACATGCCGACGATGTGGCCGCCGATGATCCGGGCCATCTGCACCTCGGCCGGGCTCTCGTAGTGCGGGCCGCGGAACTGCACGTAGACGCCGTCGTCGAGGTCGGCGCGGGTCTCGCGGGCCAGCGCGCGCAGGCGGGCCGAGTAGAGGTCGGTCAGGTCGACGAAGGTCGCGCCCTCGAGCGGGGAGTCCGCGGTGAGGTTGATGTGGTCGCTGATCAGGACCGGGGTGCCGGGCGTCCAGTGCTCCTTGATGCCGCCCGCGCCGTTGGTCAGGATCATCACCGAGGCGCCGGTCGCCGCGGCGACCCGGACGCTGTGCGCGACCCGGCGCACGCCGTACCCCTCGTAGTAGTGGGTGCGGGCGCCGATGATCAGCGCGCGCTTGCCGGTCGGCAGCAGCACGGAGCGGAGGCTCCCGCCGTGGCCGTGCACGGCCGACTTCGTGAAGCCGACGATGTCGGTCGCCGGGACCGTCGCGGTCGTCTCGCCGATCGCGTCGGCGGCCTTGCCCCAGCCGCTGCCGAGCGTGAGGGCGATGTCGTGCTTCTCGACGCCGGTCGCCTCGATGATCTGAGCGGCGGCCTCGGCGGCGATCGCGAAGGGATCGGCGTCGGCGGAGTCGAGCGGATTGGGGGTCTGGTCAGCCATTCCCCCACCCTATCCACGCGCGACGCGGGGGCGGGCGAGGCCCGCGGACCCTCCCGGACCCGCGTCGATTGGGCGAACTCCCAGCACGGGAGGACAATGGGAGGCATGCCTTACGAGTTCGAGCGCACGCAGCGGATCGCCGTCCTCGGAGGGGGACCCGGCGGCTACGAGGCCGCCCTCGCCGGAGCCCAGCTGGGCGCCGAGGTCACCCTCGTCGAGCGGGTCGGAGTGGGCGGCTCGGCCGTCATCACCGACGTCGTGCCGTCGAAGTCGCTGATCGCGACCGCCGAGGCCACGAATGCGATCGGCGAGGCCGCCGACCTCGGCGTGCAGTTCTTCACCCGCCACGAGCAGACGAACAAGCCGGTCCGCCCCGAGGTCGCGGTCAACCTCGCCACGGTCAACAAGCGCCTCCTCGGGCTCGCCCGCCAGCAGTCCGAGGACATGCGCGCGAACCTCGTGCACCACGGCGTGCGCATCGTGCAGGGCGACGGACGCCTTGACGGCTCGAACGCGCTGATCGTCGCGACCGCGCCCGGCGACGAGGGCATGGACTTCGACCGGATCGAGGCGGACACCATCGTCGTGTCCGTCGGCGCCAGCCCGCGCATCCTGCCGTCCGCCGCGCCCGACGGCGAGCGGATCATGAGCTGGACCCAGCTCTACAACCTCAAGACCGTGCCCGAGCACCTGATCGTCGTCGGCTCCGGCGTCACCGGCGCGGAGTTCGCCTCCGCCTACCGCGCGCTCGGCGCCAAGGTCACGCTGATCTCCTCCCGCGACCAGGTCCTCCCCGGCGAGGACGCCGACGCCGCCGCCGTGATCGAGAACGTCTTCAAGCGCAACGGCATGGTCGTGCTGTCCAAGTCGCGCGCCGACCGCGTCGAGCGCACCGAGACCGGTGTCCGCGCCGTGCTGTCCGACGGCCGCGTGGTCGAGGGCTCGCACTGCCTGATGGCCGTCGGCTCGATCCCGAACACCGCCGGCATCGGCCTCGAGGAGGCGGGCGTCCAGCTCACCGAGTCGGGCCACATCCGCGTCAACCGCGTCGCCCGCACCAGCGTCCCCTCGATCTACGCGGCCGGCGACTGCACCACCTTCCTGCCCCTCGCCTCCGTCGCCGCGATGCAGGGCCGCACCGGCGTCTTCCACGCCATGGGCGACGCGGTGAACCCCACCGAGGTGCGCAACGTCGCGGCGAACATCTTCACCCAGCCCGAGATCGCGACCGTCGGCTGGAGCCAGAAGGAGATCGAGGAGGGGCTCGCCCAGGGCGAGATCTACAAGCTCCCCCTCGCCGCCAACCCCCGGGCCAAGATGATGGGCATCCGCGACGGCTTCGTGAAGGTCTTCGCCCGCACCGGCTCCGGCACCGTCATCGGCGGCGTCATCGTCGCCCCCAAGGCCAGTGAGCTGATCTTCCCCCTCGCCCTCGCCGTCGAGCACCGCCTCACCGTCGACCAGGTCGCCCGCGCCTTCACCGTCTACCCCAGCCTCACCGGCTCCATCTCGGAGGCGGCGCGCGCCATGCACATCGTCGGCTGAAAGCCGACGGCAGTGTTCATTTCCGGGCCGCTCCCCGCGCGGCCCGGCGCAGTCGGCTTCGCGACGGGGTGCGTTCCGCAGAGCGGGCCGGGTCGCGCTGCCTCGAGTCGCTGGCACGCGGCTGTGCTCGTTCTGAGCCGCTCCCTGCGCGGCTCAGCGCGGTCGGCTTCGCGACGGGGTGCGTTCTGCAGAGCGTCTCGCGTCGCGCTGCCGAGAAACGCTGGCACGCGTTTCTCGGTCGCGGCGCTCTACCTTGCGTACGAGCGGCTCCGGCGGGTGCCCGACCCATGCTGATCGAGTAGAGCGTGGAGCGCGCGAATCGAGATCCGGCGCTGCCCGGGGCAGGGCGTCAGCTGTGGTGGGGGAGGCGGCATCCGACCGAGCTGTGGAGTGAGGGAGGGTCTCGATACGCCGCTGCGCGGCTACTCGACCAGCATGGGGCGGACGCGGTTCCTGCGGTCGCGCATCGGCCGTCCATGCTGATCGAGTAGCGCGTGGAGCGCGCGTATCGAGATCCGACGCTGCCCGAGGCGCGGCGTCAGCTGTGGTGGGAGCGGCGTTCACCCGCACTGCTGATCGAGGGAGGGTCTCGATATGCCGCTGCGCGGCTCCTCGACCAGCATGAACCCGCCGAGCCCTCCCGCGAGCAACGGCTCAGCCGGCCTGCGTGGAGCGGCCCGGCTCGCCCACGATCAGCGTCGGGCAGAGCGCGAGACCGAGAAACGCGTGTCAGCGTTTCTCGGCCGCGCGACGCGACCCGCTCTGCGGAACGCGCCACCTGAACGGGCCGACCGCGCTGAGCCGCGCGGGGAGCGGCTCAGGAGATGGACAGCAGCACGTGGCCCGAGGAGACCGTGGTGCCCGCCTCCGCGTTCAGGGAGCGGACGACGCCGTCCTTGTGGGCGGTGAGGGGCTGCTCCATCTTCATGGCCTCGAGGACGACGACGAGGTCGCCGGTGACGACGGTGTCGCCCTCGGCGACGGCGACCTTGACGATGGTGGCCTGCATCGGGGCGGTGACGGAGTCGCCGGTGACGGTGCTGACGGAGGCGGAGCCGCGGCGCTTGGGGGCGGCGGCAGCGGGACCGCGGGACGGGCCGGAGCCGACGAGGTCGCTGGGCAGGGTGACCTCGACGCGGCGGCCGTCGACCTCGACCACGACGCTCTGGCGGGCGGCCGGTCCGTCGATCGCGCCGGGCTCGCCGCTCCACGCCTCGATGGTGTTGTCGAACTCGGTCTCGATCCAGCGGGTGTAGATCGAGAACGGCTCGTCGCCGGCGGGGGCGAAGGCCGGGTCCTCGACGATCGCGCGGTGGAACGGCAGCACGGTGGGCAGGCCGGTGACCTCGAACTCGGCGAGGGCGCGGCGCGAGCGCTCGAGGGCCTCGGCGCGGGTCGCGCCGGTTACGATCAGCTTGGCCAGCAGCGAGTCGAACGAGCCGGAGATCACGTCGCCGGCGACGACGCCGGAGTCGACGCGCACGCCCGGTCCGCCGGGCGCCTTGAAGACGTGCACCGGGCCGGGGGCGGGCAGGAATCCGCGGCCGGCGTCCTCGCCGTTGATGCGGAACTCGAAGGAGTGGCCGCGGGGCTGCGGGTCGTCGTAGTCGAGCAGGCCGCCCTCGGCGAGGCGGAACTGCTCGCGGACGAGGTCGATGCCGGTGACCTCCTCGGAGACGGGGTGCTCGACCTGCAGACGGGTGTTCACCTCGAGGAAGGAGACGGTGCCGTCCTTGCCGATCAGGAACTCGCAGGTGCCGGCGCCGACGTAGCCGACCTCGCGCAGGATCGCCTTCGAGGCGCGGTAGAGCTCGGTGTTCTGCTCGTCGGTGAGGAACGGCGCGGGCGCCTCCTCGACCAGCTTCTGGTGCCGGCGCTGCAGCGAGCAGTCGCGGGTGGAGACGACGACGACGTTCCCGTCGGCGTCGGCGAGGCACTGGGTCTCGACGTGCCGGGGCTGGTCGAGGTACTTCTCGACGAAGCACTCGCCGCGGCCGAAGGCGGCGATCGCCTCGCGGGTGGCGGAGGCGAACATCTCCTCGACCTCGTCGCGCTCGCGGGCGACCTTGAGGCCGCGGCCGCCGCCGCCGAAGGCCGCCTTGATGGCGACCGGGAGCCCGTGCTGGTCGACGAACTCGAGCACCTCGGCGGCGCCCGAGACGGGGTTCAGGGTGCCGGGCGCGAGCGGAGCGCCGACCTTCTCGGCGACGTGGCGGGCCGAGACCTTGTCGCCGAGGCGCTCGATGGCCTCCGGCGACGGGCCGATCCAGACCAGTCCGGCGTCGATGACGGCGCGGGCGAAGTCGGCGTTCTCGGCGAGGAAGCCGTAGCCGGGGTGCACGGCGTCGGCGCCGGAGCGGCGGGCGACCGAGAGCAGCTTCTCGATGACGAGGTACGTCTCGGCGCTGGTCGTGCCGCCGAGCGCGTACGCCTCGTCGGCGAGGCGGCTGTGCACGGCGTCGCGGTCCTGGTCGGCGTAGACGGCGACGGAGGCGATGCCGCTGTCACGGGCGGCCCGGACGACGCGGACGGCGATCTCGCCTCGGTTGGCGATGAGCACCTTCGTGATACCTGGCATGGTCCCCAACCCTAGAGGGCGGCCCGCGGATGCCCGGCGCGGCTCACCACAAAGAAGGGCGAGCGCTTCGTCGGTTCCGCACAAGGGCGGCCGGGAGCGGGCGGTGTCAGCGGTTCCAGGGTGTCAGCGGTTCCAGAGCGACGGCCAGGACACCCCGAGCTCGCGGACGAGCGAGCGCAGCGTCGGCACGGACATCCCGATCACCGTCGACGGGTCGCCCTCGATCGCCGTGATGAAGCCGGCGCCGCGCCCGTCGATCGTGAACGCGCCGGCCACCTCGAGCGGCTCCCCGGTCGCGACGTAGGCGTCGATCTCGTCGTCCTCGACGTCCGCGGCGAAGGTGACGGCGGCGGAGGTGACCGCTCCGGTCTCGGCGACGATCCGCCCGCCGCGGTGGTCGATCAGCCAGTGGCCGGAGTGCAGGCGGCCGGTGCGCCCGCGCTGCGCCCGCCAGCGCTCGCGGGCGCGCTCGGGCTCGTGCGGCTTGCCGTGCACGACGCCGTCGAGCACGAAGGCGGAGTCGCCGCCGAGGACCAGGCCGTCGATCTCCGGCCCGAGGACGGCCGTCGCCTTGGCGCGGGCGAGCAGCGCCACGGTCGCGTCGGCGTCCAGCGCGGCTCCGCGCTCCCGCTCGGCCCGGGCGACGGCGGCCGGCTCGTCGACCTCCGAGGGGACGACCACGGGCTCGATCCCGGCGGCGCGCAGCAGTGCCAGGCGGGCGGGGGAGGTGGAGGCGAGGTGGAGGCGCACGAGGGCTCCCTGCGATCGGGCCCACGCTGTGGGATGCTCGACGGATGGCACAGACCCCGCCCCGCGCGTCCGACCGAGCCGCGGGGACCGGCGAGGCACTCGGGACCGAGATCGAGCTCGACATTAGCAACGTCGCCCACGGCGGTGTCTTCGTCGCCCGGCACGAGGGCCGGGTCGTCTTCGTCCCCGATGTGCTGCCCGGCGAGCGGGTCCGCGTGCGGGTCAGCGAGATCCGCCACGACAGCTTCTGGCGCGGTGAGGCGCTCGAGGTGCTCGAGGCGTCGCCGCACCGCGTCGAGCACGTCTGGGCGCAGGCGGGCATCGACCGCCGCCCCGAGGAGCGCGTCGGCGGCGCCGAGTTCGGCCACGCCGCGCTCGAGTACCAGCGCGAGCTCAAGCGCGCCGTGCTGGTCGACTCCTTCTCCCGCTTCGCCCGGCGCGAGGTCGACGTCGTCGTCGCACCGGTCGCGGGCGACGACGAGTCCGGCGGCCTCGGCTGGCGCACCCGCAACCGCCTGCACGTCGACGACTCCGGCCGCGTCGGTCCCTACGCCGCGCGCAGTCACCACGTCGTCGACGTCGAGGGCCTGCCGCTCGCGACCGCCGCCTCCTCGGCCGCGGCCCCGCTCGACCAGCGTCTGGCTCCGGGTTCCGTCGTCGACCTCGTCGACGCCGCCGGCTCGGACGGCGCGGCCGTGCTCGTGCACGACCCGTCCGACAAGCGCGCCAGGAGGGACCGCACGGTCGTCTCCGAGTTCGTCGCCGACCGCACCTTCCGCGTCGACCGCTCCGGCTTCTGGCAGGTGCACCGCGGCGCCGCGGCGACCCTCTTCGACGCGGTGCAGGCCGCCGTCGACGCCGGCGTCGCCGACGTCCGCGCCGCGAACCACGACCTCTACGGCGGAGTGGGGCTGCTCGCCGCCGCGCTCGCGGACCACCTCGGCGCCGGCGTCCGGGTCACGAGCGTGGAGAGCGACGCGCGGGCCACGGAGCACGCCCTGGAGAACCTCGCCGATCAGGTCGGTGCCCGCGCGGTGACCGCCCGGGTCGACCGCTACCTCCGCGACGCGCTCGCCCAGGCCGACGCCCGCGAGCGCGAGCGCTGGCGGGCCGCCACCGTCGTCCTCGATCCGCCCCGGGCGGGAGCCGGCCGCGCCGTGACCGACGCCCTCGTCGAGCTCGCGCCCGCGCAGCTGGTCTACGTCGCCTGCGATCCGGTGGCGCTCGCCCGCGACGTCGGCGCGCTCTCCGCGGGCGGCTACGAGCTCGAGCGGCTCGACGGCTTCGACCTCTTCCCGCACACCTCGCACGTGGAGGCCGTCGCCCGCCTCGTGCGCCGAGACACCTGAGCGCGGCGTCGCCAGCATGAGCCCGAGGGAGACCACCGATGACCGCTGAGTCCGCTGCCGCGCCGAGGGTGCGGGTCGCCATCGTGGACGACCACGAGTCCGTCCGCCTGGGTGTCGCCGCCGCCGTCGAGGCCGCGGGGATGCAGGTGGTGGCCGCGGCCGAGACGGTGCGCGCGCTCGAGGAGGTCCTCGGCGGCTCGGAGATCGAGGTGCTCGTCCTCGACCTCTCCCTGAACGACGGATCGAGCATCACGGCGAACGTCAAGTGGGGCCAGGTGCGCGGCTCGGCCGTCCTGGTCCACAGCATCGCCGACCGCGTGGTCGCCGTTCGCGAGGCGCTCGCGGCGGGCGCCGCCGGAGTGATCCCGAAGTCCTCTCCGATGTCGACCGTGGTCGCCGCGATCCGCACCGTCGCGCGCGGCGAGGTCCTGAACAATCTCGAGTGGGCGTCGGCGATCGACGCGGACGACGACTTCGCCCGCGCGGTGCTCGGGCGCCGCGAGCGCGACGTGCTGCACCTCTACGCCTCCGGCCTGCCGCTCAAGCTCGTCGCCGACCGCCTGCAGATCTCGGTGTCGACGGCCAAGGAGTACCTCGACCGGATCCGCGACAAGTACGTCGAGATCGGGCGGCCGGCCCCGACGAAGGTCGATCTGCTGCGCCGCGCCGTGGAGGACGGCATCCTGCCGGGCATCGATCCGGACGACGGCGATGCCGGGCGCTGAGGTCGTCCCCGCGCGCGCTCCGGCGAACCGCGAGCGCATCGACCGGATCATCAGCACGGTCGTCTCGTTCTTCGGCTTCGGCTTCGCGCTGCAGACCGTGCCGCCCATCCTCGGTCAGCTCCCGGTCCTGCGGCCCGAGGTCGCCTGGCCCGTGCTGGTCGTCGTCTTCGGCGCGCTCGGCGCCTCGGTGGTCACCGCGGTCGCACGGCGCGGGACGCAGGTCAGCGGCGCCGTCGTCGCCGCGTCGCTCCTGCTCGCGCTGCTGACCTGGCCGCTGACGATCCGCCCTGACGCCGTCCCCCAGGAGACGCCGTGGATCTGGTACCTGCTGACGATCGGCACGGCCTTCTGCACGATCGTCGCGCCGCTGCGGCTGGCGATCGTGTACGCCTCCGTCACCACGATCCTGTTCGGCGTCCTGCGCGTCCTCCCCTCGGGCGGCGGAGCGTCGCCCACCCGCGCCGCCCTCGACGCCGTCTACGTGGGCATCGTCGGCTTCGTCATGCTGGTGCTGATCACCGTGCTCCGGCAGTCGGCGGACCGGGTCGACCGTGCGCAGCGCACCGCGATGGAGCAGTACGAGGGGGCGATGCGCCAGCACGCCGGCGAGGTCGAGCGGGTCGAGGTCGACGCCCTCGTGCACGACAACGTGCTCGCGACCCTGCTCGCCGCGGCGACGGCCGAGTCGGGCGCCGAGCGCGCCCTCGTCTCCTCGATGGCGCGGAAGACGCTCTCGGTGCTGCTCCCGGACGAGGAGGCCGACCTCGACGCAGGAGAGGTGCCGCTGGAGCTGCTCGAGCGGCAGCTGTCGCACGCGGCCTCGACCTTCGTGGCGGAGTTCGGGGTCGTCCTCGACGGCGACGTCGACCCGCGGACGACGACGATGCCGCGACCGGTCGCGGAAGCCGTCCTCGGCGCGGTCTGGCAGGCCCTGACCAACAGCGTCCAGCACGCCGGTCCGAGCGACGCCGTCCGGCGATCGGTGCGCGGGCAGCTCTCGGCGTGCTCCGTCGAGGTCGTCGTCGAGGACGACGGCCGCGGTTTCCTCCTCGCCGACGTCCCGCGCGAGCGGCTCGGCATCCGGCTCTCGATTCTCGACCGGGTGCACCAGGTGCAGGGCTCGGCACGCGTCGACACCGTCCCCGGGGAGGGCACCCGGGTCGTCGTCCTCTGGCCCGCCGCGAAGGGCCGATCGTGATCGCCTACCCGCGCCCGCTGCTCTACGCGCTGGGCGGGGGCTTCTCGCTCTACCACGTCGTCCTCGCCTTCTTCTCCTACCGGCTGACACCCGCGACTCCCGCCGATCTGACGGCCGTCGCCGTCTACATCGCCGCCACCGTGATCGCCCTCCTGCCGAGCTCGACCACGCGGATGAACGCGGTGACCGCGTGGGCGATGGCGGGAGTGGCGGTGGGGCTGCCGCTGCTCGTCTCGCCGTCGCTGGACCCCGGTGCCTCCAACGGCTACTCCACCTGGTACATCGCGGCGGTCGGCACGCTCATGACGATCGTCTGCGCCCGTCGGCGCCCCCTGGCGGCGTGGACCGGGATGGCGTTCCTGATCGTGCACACGACGGTCTGGGCGGGTCCCGTCGCTCTGGCGACCCTCGGCGTCGTCGGCGGCATCGCCTGGGTCGGCATCGCGCAGCTCCTGATCATCGAGCTCGGCCGCGCCGGCTCCGAGGCGCGCGTGCTCGAGGCCGCCGAGCGGGCCGCCGCGTCGTGGCGCGCGGCGGAGGAGGCGCACCTCTCCGAGCGGGAGGTGCGGCTGGAGCAGACCCGCACCATCGCCTCCGAGATGCTGCTGCGCATCGCCACCAGCCCGGTGGGCCTCACCGATGAGGAGCGCCGCGAGTGCGCCCTGCTGGAGGCGTCCGTCCGGGACGAGATCCGGGGGAGGCGGCTGCTGGACGACGACGTCCGCCGGCTGGTGCTCGACGCGCGGCGGCGGGGCGTCACGGTATCGGTGCTGGACGACGGCGGGCTGGACCGGACCACGGAGGAGGAGAGCCGGCGGGTGCTGCGCGAACTCGCCCGGGCGCTCGGCGGCATCGGCAAGGGGGTCGACCGCGTCGTCGTCCGCACGGCGTCGGCGGACTCGCCGTCGGCGGTGACGGTCGTGGGCCTGCGGACCGCGGGCGACGGCAGCGCGGGCGCCCTCGGCTCGGACGACGCGGGCGACGAGGTGGACGCCTGGGTCGAGATCCGGCGCGACGAGCAGGGCGTCCTCGAGGACTGAACCGAGCCGTCCGCGCCGGTCGGTGCGCTGCGGATCCCCGGCGCGCCGAGCGACCCTGCGGCGGACGCGCCGTTAAAAGAGTGCGGCGGGCTGTCCACTCCTCCGAAGAGGGGGCCCAGCCCGCCGTCAAACCCCGAGTGAGGGTGACAACCCGAATGTCACCCTCACTCGCCCCCAAAACACCCGCCTGCTTACCCTGGTCGGCGAGTGATTGGCGATGCCCCCTCCGTGGAGTGAGCACCTAACACGCATAACTATGCCGAGGACTGCGAGGGCCGGGTAGTCGGCACTTTAGGGGACTAATCGGGGTACAAAACCCGCGTTCCACGTCGTTCCGGCCCGAACGGGCCTCCCGCAGCGCTCAGCCGGAGAACGAGCGCCAGGCTCCGGGAGCCGGCTGCAGCGGTGCCCGGACGGCGGCGGCGCGGTCGCTCCAGCCGCCGCTGGGGACGACCGGCACCTCGGCGACCGGGTGCGACTGCGCGGCGAGCGCGGTCACGACCGCGGTCACGGCGGCGATCTCGCGCGCATCGAGGCCGGGAGTGGTGATGACGACGGTGGGGGCGGAGTCGGCTGCGCTCATCCCGCGACGGTACCGCATGCCGTTCACGGTCCCGCGTGCGGGCCGGTGACTATGCTGACGCCGGACGCCGCCGGAGCGACGCCCCTTCCGTCCGAACAGGAGTGTCACCGCATGCCGTCGTGGTCCCTGAAGCGCGGCCGCGCCTCCGCCCGTCGCGTCGCCGCGGTCCTCCGGTCCTCGCCCGCGGCCTTCGCGACGACCGCAGCGGTCCTGCTCGCCAGCGCAGCGGCCGGCACCCTTCTCGCCCCGGCGAGCGACGAGACCGGCGCCTGGTGGGCGGCCGGCGCCGGCACGATCCTCGGCGGCCGGCCCTGGGCCGCGGTGACCGGCCTGCTGATCGCGTCGGGCCCGCCCGCGCTGCTCCTCGTCGTCCTCCTGCTCCTGCCGCTGCTGATCGCGGCCGAGCGCCGTCTCGGAGCGCGCCGGCTGGTCCTCGCCTTCCTGCTCACCGGGGCGCTCGGAACGACGGTCGGAGCGGCCCTGCAGAGCGTCGGCGCCTCCGTCGGCGAGTGGTGGGCCGGGGACACGGTCGGCGACCACACCTTCGACCCGCTGATCGGCGGCGTCGGTGCGCTGCTGGCCGCGACGGCCTTCATGGGCGGCCTCTGGCGCCGGCGCCTGCGCGTCACCGTCTTCGCGGTGGTCCTGATGTTCGTGCTCTACGCCGGCGACTCCGCCGACGTGTACCGACTCCTCGCGGGCATCGCCGGCCTGGCGATCGGGGCCGTGCTGGCGCACGGGGTGAGCGGACTGCGCCCGCAGCGCCCCGCGCCGAGCTCGCACCGGGAGTCGCGCGCCCTGCTCGCCGCGGTGGTCGCGGTCACCGCCCTCGGTCCGCTCGTCGCCGTGCTCTCCGACTCGGGCTACGGGCCGTTCTCGTTCCTCGGCCGGCTGCTGCAGAGCGCGTTCACCGGCGCCGCCGATCTCGAGGACCCCTGCGGCGCCACGGTCCGGCACTGCGCGCACCACGTGCGGCTGAACCTGATCTCGCCCGGGCCGATCCTGCTCACCTTCGTCCCGATGATCCTGCTGCTCGTCGCGGCGTACGGGATGCGCTCCGGGCGCCGTCTCGGTCTGCTGCTCGCGATCGGCGTCAACGCAGCCATCGCGATCCTCGACATCGTCCTTCTGCAGCGCGCGGCGCGGCACCCCGACTTCCAGTACTACGCCGAGTACCTGCTCTGGGTGGCCACCACCGTAGTCGTCCCGGTCGCGGTCATCGTCCTCCTGGCGGTCGGCAGCAGGCACTTCCGGATCCGGGCTCCGCGGGAGTCGGCGCGCCGCTGGTCACTGGTGGTCGGCATCGGCTTCGTCGTCTCGCTCGGCGGCTACCTCGCGCTCTCGGCCTCGACCCGGACCAGCTTCGAGCCGGTGCTCGGGATCGGCCGGCTCCTCCTCGACGGGCTGCTGCGCTTCGTGCCGTCGAGCTTCCTCGGTGGGCACGGCCTGCTGGCGGTGCCGCGGGAGCCGCTCGCCCGCCTCGGCTTCGAGTGGGTCGGGCCGGTCTTCTGGCTCCTCGTCGTCGTCGCGGTGATCGCGCTCCTGCGGGCCACCGACGTGCAGGGCGTGCGCGGCGACGAAGCGGTCTACCGCCGGCTGCTCGTGCGCCACGGCGCCGGCAGCCTCGGCCACCAGGGCACCTGGCAGGGCAACGAGCACTGGATCGCCCCCGACGGCGAGGGCGGAGTCGCCTACCGGGTCGTGGGCGGGGTCGCGATCACGCTCTCCGATCCGGCCTGCGCGCCCGAGCGGCGCGCGGAGGTGGTCGCCGGCTTCGTCGCCTTCTGCGACGAGCGGAGCTGGACGCCTGTCTTCTACAGCGTCCACGACGAGCTGCTGCCGGTCTTCGACGGCCTCGGCTGGTCGCGGATCTCGGTGGGCGAGGAGACGATCATCGAGCTCGGTGGCTTCGAGCTGACCGGGAAGCGCTGGCAGAAGGTGCGCTACCCGCTCACCCGCGCGATCAAGCTCGGCATCGAGCCGGTCTGGACGAGCTGGCCGGAGCTGTCGCTGGGGATGGCCAGCCAGATCGTCGACCTGTCCGAGAAGTGGGTGTCCGAGAAGGCGCTGCCGGAGATGGGGTTCACGCTCGGCGGGATCGACGAGGCGCGCGACCCGGACGTCGCGCTGCTGCTCGCCGTCGGCCCGGACGGGGTGCTGCAGGGGATCACCAGCTGGCTGCCCGTGCACCGCGACGGCCGGATCGTCGGCTGGACGCTCGACTTCATGCGCCGCTCGGACGAGGCGATGCCCGGGATCATGGAGTTCCTGATCGCGTCCGCCGCCCTCCGTGCGCAGGAGCAGGGCGCGGAGTTCGTCTCGCTGTCCGGCGCGCCGCTCGCGACGGCGCCCGTGCCGGAGGGGGAGCAGCCGCCCGAGCCGACCGCGCTCTCGGGCCTGCTCGAGTTCCTGGCGCGGACGCTGGAGCCGGCCTACGGCTTCACCTCGCTGTTCCGCTTCAAGGCCAAGTTCCACCCGCGCTACGAGGGGCTGTGGATGGCGTACCCGGACGCGCTGCAGCTGCCGCGGATCGGCGCGGCGATCGGGCGCGCCTACCTGCCGGACGTCTCCCCGCGCGAGGCGCTCGCCTTCGCCCGGGCGCTGGGAGCGCGCCCGGAGGAGAAGGCACCGCCCGCGGAGAAGCCGGGTGCGGAGAAGCCCGGTGCCGAGAAGCCCGGTGACGAGAAGCCCGCTGCCGAGAAGTCCGGCAGCGAGAAGTCGGCCGCCGAGAAGCCCGGCGCCGCGAAGCCGGCGCAGGAGAAGCCGACGGCGCCGAGGCCCGAGAAGGCGCCGACGGCCGGCTGACCGCGGCTCAGAGCGGGATGTTGCCGTGCTTCTTGGCCGGCAGGTTCGCGCGCTTGGTCCGCAGCGCGCGCAGCGCCTTGATCACCGACACCCGGGTCGCTGACGGCTCGATGACCCCGTCCAGCTCGCCGCGCTCGGCCGCGAGGAACGGGCTCGCCACGTTGTAGGTGTACTCGTTCGCCAGCCGGGTGCGGACGGCCGCGACGTCCTCGCCGGCCTCCTCGGCCTTGCGGATCTCGTTGCGGTAGAGGATGTTGACGGCGCCCTGGCCGCCCATCACCGCGATCTCGGCCGTCGGCCAGGCGAGGTTGATGTCGGCGCCGAGCTGCTTGGAGCCCATCACGATGTACGCGCCGCCGTAGGCCTTGCGCAGGATGACGGTCACCAGCGGCACGGTCGCCTCCGCGTAGGCGTAGAGCAGCTTCGCGCCGCGGCGGATGACGCCCGTCCACTCCTGGTCGGTGCCGGGCAGGTAGCCGGGGACGTCGACCAGCGTGAGGATCGGCAGCGAGAACGCGTCGCAGAACCGGACGAAGCGCGAGGCCTTCTCTCCGGCCTCGATGTTCAGGGTGCCGGCCATCGCGCTGGGCTGGTTGGCGATGATGCCGACCGAGCGGCCCTCGACCCGGCCGAAGCCGATCACGATGTTCGGCGCGAAGAGCGGCTGCACCTCGAGGAAGTCGCCCTCGTCGACGATGTGCTCGATCACGGCGCGCATGTCGTACGGCTGGTTCGGGCTGTCGGGGATGACGGTGTCGAGGAAGCGGTCGGAGTCCGTGGTCTCGAGGTCGACCTCGTTGTCGAACACCGGCGCGGGCGAGAGGTTGTTGTCGGGGAGGAAGGAGAGCAGGGTGCGCGCGTAGTCGAGCGCGTCGTTCTCGTCGCTGGCGAGGTAGTGCGAGACGCCCGAGATCTTGTTGTGGGTGAGCGCGCCGCCGAGCTCCTCCATGCCGACGTCCTCGCCGGTGACGGTCTTGATCACGTCGGGGCCGGTGACGAACATCTGGCTGGTCTTGTCGACCATGATCACGAAGTCGGTGAGGGCGGGGGAGTACACCGCGCCGCCGGCCGCGGGGCCGCAGATGATCGAGATCTGCGGGATGACGCCGCTCGCCGCGGTGTTGCGGCGGAAGATCTCGCCGTACTTGCCCAGGGCGACGACGCCCTCCTGGATCCGCGCTCCGCCGGAGTCGAGGATGCCGATGATCGGGACGCCGGTCTTCAGCGCCAGATCCATCACCTTGATGATCTTCTCGCCGGCCACCTCGCCGAGCGAGCCGCCGAAGATCGTGAAGTCCTGCGAGTAGACGGCGACCTGGCGGCCGTGGATGGTGCCGGTGCCGGTCACGACGGCGTCGCCGTAGGGCCGCTTCTTCTCCATGCCGAACGCGTGGGTGCGGTGGCGGACGAACTCGTCGAGCTCGACGAACGAGCCGGGGTCGAGGAGGGTGTCGATCCGCTCGCGGGCGGTCATCTTGCCCTTGGCGTGCTGCTTCTCGATCGCGGCCTCACCGCTGGCGGTGACCGCCTCGTGGTAGCGGGCCTTCAGGTCCGCGATCTTCCCCGCGGTCGTGAAGAGATCGGGCGCGGGACGTTCGATGTTCGCGGTCACTCGCCCACCTTATCGGCGCGGATGGACCCCTCCGTTGTCGCACCCGCACAGGGAGCGGCGGGTCCGGTGGGAGGGTCCGCACAAGCCGCGGCGCCGGCGACCGGCTCCGGGGCTTCTCGCGGGGCCCGCCGGTAGCGTGGCCGCATGCAGCTCCCGCTCTCCCTCTCCGTGTCGCCGCAGGTCCTCTGGCTCGAGAGCGCGGGCTCGACCAACGACGAGCTGCGCGAGCGCGCGACGGCCGAGCCCGCAGCCTGGCCGCACCTCTCCGTCGTGGCGACCGACGACCAGCGCGCGGGCCGCGGACGCCTGGGGCGGGTCTGGCAGGCGCCCGCCGGGCGGACGCTGGCGGCCTCGACGCTGGTGGACGCGGCGGCCCTCCCCGCCGCGGCGGTCGGCTGGCTGCCGCTACTGGCCGGCGCTGCCCTCGCGCGGGCGCTCGCCCCGCTGGTCGGCGCCGCGGTCGAGGTCAAGTGGCCCAACGACGTGCTGATCGACGGGGGGAAGACGGCGGGTGTCCTCGCCGAGCGCCTCGCCGACGGCCGCGTGATCGTCGGCACCGGGATCAACCTGCTGCTGAGCGAGGAGGAGCTGCCCGTGCCGACGGCGACCTCCCTCGCCCTGGCCGGCGCGGCGACGACCGGCGCCGACGCCGTGCTCGCCGCCTTCCTCACCGAGTTCTCGGCGCTGCTCGCGCCGCTCCTCGCGCTCGGCGACGCCGACTCCGCGGGGTCGGCCGCCGTCGTGCGCGCGCACCTCGGCACCCTCGGCCGCTCCGTCCGGGTGGAGCTGCCGGACGGCTCCGTCGAGGAGGGCACCGCGGTCGCGCTCGACGACGACGGCTCGCTCGTGCTCGAGCAGGACGGCGCCCGGCGCTCGTTCTCCGCGGGCGACGTCACCCACCTGCGCCAGTGAGCGCCGGCGGCCGGGACCGGCTCGCGGAGGGGGACCGGGAGCTCGCCCGGCTCACGCCGCGCGCCCGCCGCGCCGTCGCGCCGGTCGCCGGCTTCCTCCTGCTCACCTGGGCGGGCTTCTACTTCGCCGCGCAGTTCGAGCTGGAGCTGCAGCGCTGGATCATCGCCCTCGGCACGGCCGTGCTCGTGCTGCTGCTCTGCGTGCCCGGCATCGCCGGCTGGGCGAGCATCCGCTACCGGATCACGCAGCGCGGGCTGCACGCCCGCCGAGGCGTCCTGTCGGTGCGCCGCGCCGACCTCGACTTCGACCCGCGGATGGCGGTCGGCGTCTCGCGGAGCCTGAGCCAGCGCGTCGCCCGCTGCGGTGACGTGCGGATCACCCGGGACGGCGCCGAGGCGTTCGTGCTGCGCGACGTGGAGGACCCCGAGCTCGTCGCCGAGCTGCTGCGGGACGCGATCGCGGCGATCCCGATGCCGCTGCCCGACTGGCCCGCGCCCGACCCGCTCTGACCGCCGCGTCCGCGACGGAGCCCTCGCCGCGTCCGCGCCCCTCGCTACCATGGAGCCGCCCCGCGCCCGCGGGCGGAACCAGGAGGATCGTCATGCGCGTCGGTGTGATCGGAGGCGGCCAGCTCGCCCGGATGATGATCTCCGCGGCGGTCGAGCTCGGCCTCGAGATCGCGGTGCTCGCCGAGGCCGAGGGCGCTCCCGCGGGCCTCGCCGCGACCCGCGTCGGCGACTACCGCGACGAGGAGACGGTGCTCGGATTCGCCCGCACCGTCGACGTCGTCACCTTCGACCACGAGCACGTGCCGCAGGCGATCCTGCGCCGGCTCGTCGCCGAGGGCGTGGCCGTGCACCCGGGCCCGGACGCCCTCCTCTACGCCCAGGACAAGCTGATGATGCGGCAGCGCCTCACCGAGCTCGGCGTCCCCGTGCCCGACTGGGCGGCGGTCTCCTCCGCCGACGAGCTGGCCGCGTTCCTCGACGAGCACGGCGGCCGCGGCGTGGTCAAGACCGCGCGCGGCGGCTACGACGGCAAGGGCGTCCGCGTCGTCCACGGCGCGCACGAGGCCGACGACTGGTTCGCGGCGCTCGCCGAGGACGGCCGCGGCGGCGCGCTGCTCGTCGAGGAGCTGGTCGGCTTCCGCCGAGAGCTCGCGCAGCTCGTCGCCCGGCGCCCCTCGGGCGAGAGCGTCCTCTGGCCGGTGGTGGAGTCGATCCAGCGCGACGGCGTCTGCGCCGAGGTCCTCGCTCCCGCGCCCGCCTCGGCGGGCCGCCTCGCGGACGCCGCCGCCGACATCGCCGAAACGATCGCCGAGAGCCTCGGCGTCACCGGCGTGCTGGCGGTCGAGCTGTTCGAGACGACGGACGACCGCCTGCTCGTCAACGAGCTGGCGATGCGCCCGCACAACAGCGGGCACTGGACGATGGACGGCTCGACCACCTCGCAGTTCGAGCAGCACCTGCGCGCGGTGCTCGACCTGCCGCTCGGCGCGACCGGCTGCCGCGATCCGTGGACCGTGATGGTGAACGTCCTCGGCGGTCCGGTGGGGGAGTCGCTGACCGACCGCTACCCGCTCGTGCTCGCCGCGCACCCGTCGGTGAAGGTGCACAACTACGGCAAGGAGCCGCGTCCGGGACGCAAGGTCGGGCACGTCAACGCCACCGGCGACGAGCTCGAGCTCGTCGTCTACGAGGCGCGTGCCGCGGCGGCCGTTCTCACCGACTGAGACGTACCATGGTGGCCGTGACCCGCCCCACGCCCTCCGCCACCCCCGCCGGTACCGCCCCGTGAGCGCCGACGCGCTCGTCAACGGTCCCTCTCCGCTCGTCGGCGTCGTGATGGGCTCGGACTCCGACTGGTCGGTCATGCAGGCCGCCTCGACGACCCTCTCGGAGTTCGGCGTGGCGCACGAGGTCCGCGTGGTCTCGGCCCACCGCACCCCGCAGGCGATGATCGACTACGGCCGCGGGGCGCGTGCACGGGGTCTGCGCGTCGTGATCGCGGGCGCCGGCGGAGCCGCCCACCTGCCCGGGATGCTGGCCGCGGTCACCTCCCTCCCCGTCGTCGGCGTCCCCGTGCCGCTCGCGCGCCTCGACGGCCTCGACTCGCTGCTCTCGATCGTGCAGATGCCGGCCGGCGTCCCCGTCGCCACCGTCTCGATCGGGGGCGCGCGCAACGCGGGACTGCTCGCGGTGAAGATGCTCGCGATCGGCGACGACGCGCTGTCCGAGCGCCTCGACGCCTTCGCGGCGGACCTGGAGGCGCAGGTCGCCGCCAAGAACGACGCTCTGGTGGCCGGCCTGTGACGGCGATGACGCTGCCGCTGCGGCATCCGGACGTCCGCTCGAGCTCGTTCATGACCCGGCGCGCCTGGTGGCTGCTGATCGGCAACCTGCTCGTTCCCGGCTCCGCGCAGGTGCTCGCGGGCAACCGCCGCCTCGGGCGGCTCGGCCTCGGCTTCACCCTGGCGCTCTGGACGGCGCTGCTGGTCGCCGTCCTCCTCTACTTCGTCTTCCCGACGGGCCTCTACACGCTCGCGACCTTCGATCTGTCGATGCTCGCTCTGCAGGCGGCCCTGGTCGTCTACGGCGTGGTCTGGCTCGTGCTCACCCTGGACACCCTCCGGCTGATCCGGCTGGTGCGGGCGCGGCCGCGGATGCGGGCCGTGCTCGCCTTCGCGACGATCGCGCTGATGGCCGTCTCGGTCGGCTCGACCGCCTACGGCACCTACCTGATCGGGATCACCCGCGGCACGCTGTCCTCGATCTTCGGCGGCGGGGCGATGGAGGCGCCGATCGACGGCCGCTACAACATCATGCTGCTGGGCGGCGACGCCGGCGAGGACCGCGACGGCCTGCGTCCGGACAGCATCTCGGTCGTCAGCATCGACGCGTCGACCGGCGCCGCGACCACGATCGGCGTCTCCCGCGAGTTCGTGAACATCCCGTTCCCCGAGGACAGCCCGATGCACGAGCTGTATCCGGACGGCTACACGACCGACAACTGCGCCGTCGACGTCTGCAAGCTCAACTCGATCTACACCGAGGTCGAGCTGAAGCACCCCGAGCTCTACCCGGACGCGGTCGCGGAGGGCAGCGAGCCCGGCATCGAGGCGACCCGCGACGCGGTCGAGGGCATGCTCGGCATCCCGATCCAGTACTACGCGCTGATCGACATGGAGGGCTTCGCCCAGCTGATCGACTCGCTCGGCGGCATCGACGTCGACTACCAGGGCACCGAGCCCCTGCCGCTCGGCGGGCTCCCCGACTCCGACGGCGTGATGCAGGGCGTGAACCAGTGGATCGACCCCGGTCCCTGGCACTTCAACGGCGAGCAGGCGCTCGCCTACGCCCGCTCGCGCTACACGACGAGCGACTACGACCGGATGGCACGGCAGCGCCAGGTGCAGACCGCGCTGCTCGAGCAGTTCGAGCCGGCCAATGTGCTCTCGAAGTTCCAGGACGTCGCCGCCGCCGGCTCCCAGGTGATCAAGACCGACGTCCCGCAGGGGATGCTCGGCTACTTCGTGCAGCTGGGCCTGAAGACGAAGTCCCAGCCGGTCGGCGTCGTCGAGCTCGTCCCGCCCGCGGTCGACGTCGACGGCGACCCCGACTACGACGTCGTCCGCTCCCTCGTGCACGAGGGCCTCTTCCCGGACGCCACGGCGCAGTAGCGTCGGCGTCCCGAGGGCCGCTGTGCCGGCGGGCGCGGGTCTCCTTCATGCTGATCGAGTAGCCCGCGGAGCGGGCGTATCGAGATCCACCGGTGTCCGGAGTCGGGTCTGCAGGCCCGCCCTTTCGATGACGGTGGGTCTCGATACGCTCCTGCGGAGCTACTCGACCAGCATGAGCGCGGCCCCTGCGGGGCTGCTCGACCAGCATGGTCGGGCCCCGCGGGGTTGCGCGACCGGCCGATGCGATTGCTCGCCTTCATGCTGATCGAGTAGGCCGCGGAGCGGCCGTATCGAGATCCATTGGCACCAGGAGAAGGGTCTGCCGACCCCGCATGCCTCAGAGGTCGGCGTGCAGGGCCCAGACGCGCTCGGCGGAGTCGCGCCAGCTGAAGGCGCGGGAGCGGTCGCGGCCGGCGACCGAGAGGCGCTCGCGGAGGCCGGTGTCGGAGAGCACGCTGCTCATCGCGAGCGCGAGCCGCTCCGGGTAGTGCTTGGCGTCGGCGCGCTCGACGGCGACACCCGCGTCGGCCGCGACCTCGAGCAGCGCCGGGTCGTCCGAGTGCACGACCGGCACGCCGAAGTGCATGGCCTCAAGCACCGGCAGGCCGAAGCCCTCGGCGATGCTCGGGTAGACGAACAGGGTGGCCCGGCTGAGCACGAGCGCGAGGTCGGTGTCGCTGAGGACGCCGAGCGCCCGCACCCTCTCCTCGCCGAGGCCCTGCTCGTCCGCGACGGAGGCGATGTCGAGCTCGCCCCAGCCGGTCGGCCCGACGATCAGGAGCGGGAGCTCCGGAGCCGACGCCTCGCCGAACGCCGCGATCAGCGAGACCAGGCCCTTGCGCGGCTCGAGCGTGCCGACGCTGAGGACGTACTCGGCCGGCAGCCCGAGGGCCTCCGCGCGCTCGTCGGCGTCGTCAGGAAGGACGAGCCCGGAGCCGACGGCACCGCCGATCACGCGGATCCGGTCGCCGAAGTCGAGGACCTGGGAGAGCTGCTGAGCGACCGCGTGCGTCGGGACGACGACGGCATCGGCGAACTTCTGCGCGCGCTTCGCCATCGCGCGGTGCCACTTGGCGCCGTGCGGGGTGAGCGTCTCGGGGTGCGTCCACGGCACCGTGTCGTGGATGGTGACGGCGATCTGCTCGCCCTCGCGGCCCTCGTGACTGCGCAGCGGGGCGAACAGGCTCGGAGCGTGCATCATGCCGCCGCCCGAGGGGATGCCGATGCCGTACTGCCAGGCGCGGGACAGCTCGCGGCGGCCCAGGTGCAGGCGGTGCAGTCGGGCGAGGCCGGGCAGGCGCAGCCGCAGATCCTCCTCCTTCTCCGGCGGATGCGCGGAGAAGACCGCCTCGACCTCGCAGTCGCGCGGGGCGGTGCGGATCAGCTCGCGGGTGAGCTCCTCGGTGTAGCGGCCGATGCCGCCGGGGACGCGGGCGAGCATCTGGTCGACGACCACCCGGAGCGTGGTGGTCACGGCGTGACCGCCTCGAGCGGAGCGGCGGCCAGCGCGTCCTGCCAGGAGCGCATCGGCGCGAGACCGGCGGCGGCCCAGGCGTCGTGGCCGAGGACGGAGTAGGCGGGCCGCGGGGCCGGGCGGACGAAGCTGCCGCTGTCGGTCGGCCGGATCCGCTCCGGGTCGAGCCCGGCCTTCTCGAAGACGGCGCGGGCGAAGCCGAACCAGGTCGTCTCGCCGGCGTTCGTGCCGTGGTAGATCCCGGCCGGAGCCGCGGCGTCGACGAGCGCGATCAGGCGGTCGGCGAGGTCGCCCGTCCAGGTGGGCTGCCCGCGCTGGTCGTCGACGACGGTGAGCGTGGGGTGCGCGCCGGCGAGGCGGACCATCGTCTTGGCGAAGTTGCCGCCGTGCGCGCCGTAGAGCCAGGCCGTCCGGACGACGTAGCCCCGTTCGGGGTTCGCGGCGAGCACGAGCTCCTCACCCTCGGCCTTCGTGCGGCCGTACGCCGAGATCGGGCCGCGGGGGTGGGACTCGGCGTAGGGGCTGGTGGCCGAGCCGTCGAAGACGTAGTCGGTCGAGACCTGGACGATCGCGGCGCCGATCTCGGCGGTGGCGATCGCGAGGTTCTGCGCGCCGAGGGCGTTGACGCGGCGGGCCTCCTCCTCGTCGCTCTCCGCGTCGTCGACCCGCGTGTACGCCGCGCAGTTCAGCACCGCGTCGTGGCCGGCGACCGCGGCGCGGACCGCGTCGAGGTCGGTCACGTCGAGGTCGGCGCGGCCGAGCGCCGTGACGGCGCGATCGCCGAGGGAGGAGCGGAGGTCGGTGCCGAGCATGCCGGAGGCGCCCGTGAGGAGGAAGGTCACCCGCTCATCATGCCGGAGGCCTCCGACGTGCGGACCCCCGGCGCACCGGCGGCGACGGTCCACCGGGGCGTCGGCGGGCCGCCGAGCGCTCAGTACACTCGTGACCGTGCAGATCAGAGAGCTCGAGATCCCCGACGCCTACGAGGTCACACCGCGGCAGTTCCCCGACGACCGGGGGGTGTTCTACGAGTTCTACCGCTTCGACCGCCTCGCGGAGAAGGTCGGGCACCCGCTGTCGCTGCAGCAGGGCAACACCTCGGTCTCCAAGCGCGGCACCGTCCGCGGCATCCACTTCGCCCAGATCCCGCCGTCGCAGGCCAAGTACGTCTCCTGCTTCTCCGGGGCGGTGCTCGACTACATCATCGACGTGCGCGTCGGCTCGCCGACCTTCGGGCAGTGGGACTCGGTGCTGCTCGACGACGTCGACCGCCGCTCGGTCTACCTCGCCGAGGGCCTCGCCCACGCGTTCGTCGCGCTGACGGAGGGGGCGGTCGTCTCCTACCTCGTCTCCTCGACGTACGACCCGATCCGCGAGAAGGGCATCGACCCGCTCGACGAGCGGATCGGCCTGCGCTTCCCGCCGGAGGCGGGCGAGCCGCTGCTCTCGCCGAAGGACACCGACGCGCCGACTCTGGCCGAGGCCGAAGCGCAGGGCATCCTGCCGACCTGGGCCGAGGCGAAGGCGCTCTACGCCCAGCTGGACGGAGCGCACTCGTGAAGGGCATCATCCTCGCCGGCGGCTCGGGCTCGCGGCTCTGGCCGATCACCAAGGGCATCTCGAAGCAGCTGATGCCGATCTACGACAAGCCGATGGTCTACTACCCGCTGTCGACGCTGATGATGGCCGGGATCGACGAGGTCCTGATCATCACCACCCCGGAGTACAACGACCAGTTCCGCGCGCTGCTCGGCGACGGCTCGAGCCTGGGCATGACCCTCTCCTACGCGGTGCAGGAGTCGCCCGACGGCCTCGCGCAGGCGTTCCTGATCGGCGAGGACTTCATCGGCGACGACTCCGTCGCTCTGGTGCTCGGCGACAACATCTTCCACGGCACGGCGCTCGGCACGGCACTCGCGGCGAACACCGACATCGAGGGCGCGGTGATCTTCGCCTATCAGGTGGCGGATCCGCGGGCCTACGGCGTCGTCGAGTTCGACGACGCGTTCCACGCGCTCTCGATCGAGGAGAAGCCGGCGAAGCCCAAGAGCAACTACGCGGTGCCGGGACTGTACTTCTACGACAACTCCGTCGTCGGCATCGCCAAGACGATCGAGCCCTCCGCCCGCGGCGAGCTCGAGATCTCGACGGTCAACGAGCGCTACCTCGAGGCCGGAACGCTGAACGTGCAGGTGCTGGACCGCGGCACCGCCTGGCTCGACACCGGGACGTTCGACTCGATGATCGAGGCCACGGAGTTCGTCCGCGTGATCGAGCAGCGCCAGGGCTTCAAGATCGGCTGCATCGAGGAGATCGCCTGGCGCCACGGCTGGATCGACGACGCGGCGCTGGCGGACCTCGCCGCCCCGCTGGTGAAGAGCGGCTACGGCGCGTACCTGCAGCGCCTGCTCGAGCTCGGTCGCTGACGCGGCGGGCCTCGATGCGCCGCTGCGCGGCTACTCGACCAGCATGGCTCTCATGCTGATCGAGCAGCCCGCGGAGCGGGCGTATCGAGATCCCGGCGTCAGCGGCTGGGCCGCAGGCGCATCAGCGCGACGCGCACGCCGAGGCCGAGGCGGACCGCCAGGCGGACGGGCGCCTGGTACCAGGCGTCGTACTTCTGCGCGAGGTAGAGGTAGGCGCTGCGGTGGTGCACCGCGAGCATCCGCGCCGAGGCCAGTCGCGTCGAGTGCCCGCCCAGATGCGACACGACCGCGTCGGCGAGGTAGACGTTCGACCAGCCGCGCTGCCCGAGCGAGTCGCCGAGCTGCACGTCCTCGAAGTACATGAAGTAGCGCTCGTCGAAGCCGCCGATCTGCTCGAACGCGGTGCGCCGCACCATCACGCAGGCGCCAGACAGCCAGCCGGCCGTCATGCTGCCGTGCTGCATCGTCTCGACCGCGCGCGAGCGGCGGTACCGGCGCGACCAGGGGTTGCCCGGCCAGACGTGCGCGAGCAGCGCATGGCCGACGCCCGTGCCGAGCGAGGGCAGTGCGCGGGCCGAGGGGTAGATCGTGCCGTCCGAGTCCAGGATGCGCGGGCCGATCGAGCCGATCCCGGGGTCGGCGGTCGCCGCCGCGTAGAGGGCGTCGATCGAGCCGGGGAGGAAGACCGTGTCCGGGTTCGTGACCAGGATCCACTCGATCTCCGGGCCGAGCCGGTCGACCGCGTAGTTGATCGCCCTGCCGTAGCCGAGGTTCTCGCCGGTCTCGTGGAAGAGCACCTCGGGGCGGCGCTCGACGACGCGGCGGACGGAGTCGTCGGTGGTCGCGTTGTCGACGACGACGACGCGCACGTCGTGCTCGGTCGCCTCCGGGATCGACTCCAGGCAGGCGCGGAGGACCTCACCCGAGAAGTGGGTGACGACGACGACCGCGATGGGCAACGTCGAGCGGGCGATGAGAGCCTCCGGGGGAGCGGCGTCGACGGGCGGGGGCACCGTCGGAAGAACTCGACGAGGCTAGCACGGGCCCCGAGCGGGGCTCCGGCGCTCAGCGCGCGGCGGACTCCACCTCGTCGACGACCTCGCCCAGCTCGGGGGCGACGGCCGCGGACGGCGCGCGGAACACGACGAACTTGTAGAGGCAGAAGTTCCAGACCAGGCCGACCATCACCGCGACGGCCTTCGCGACGTTGATCGCGAGGAAGGCCTTCTCGCCCGCGCTGGGAAGGAAGAGGAGCGAGGTGCCGAACCGGGTGTCGAAGAAGACCTCGAAGCCGTAGATGATCAGCGACTGGAGCACGAGCGAGCTGAAGCCGGTGACCAGGAAGAACTGCGCGAAGGTGCGCACGGTCGGCCGGTCGGGGTGCCGGAAGACGAAGAAGTGGTTGAGGAAGTACGAGATCGAGATGCCGACGGTCACCGAGGCGACGTTCGCGACCAGGGTCGGCAGGCCGACCAGCAGCGCGAGCGCGTTGAGGATGAGGAAGTCGAGGGCGGTGTTGAGCGAGCCGGCGACGAGGAACCGCACCTTCTGCGATTCCAGCAGGCGCGCCGCTCTCCCCGCAGACGGACTCGACTGACGCGACACGGTGCTCCTCGGGGTCCTCGCGACCCGGGCGGGAGCGATGAGGGCGAGAGTACGCGGCCGATCTGTACTGGAACCCTCCGTAGGGGGAACTGAACCTGAGAACCGCGACGCGACGTCCTGCTTCCTCTCACACAGGACGGCATGGTGCACGCTGATACTGTTCCACCGCCTCCGCCCCGGCGGACCGTCCACGTCCCCGCCCGAATCGGAACCAGATGCTCTCGCTCACCATCGTCACCCCCACGTACAACGAAGCGGACAACATCGCCGAGCTGCTGCGCCGGGTCGCCGCCGCTGTGGCCCGCGAGACCGACGTCGTCGTCCGCTCGGTCGTCGTCGACGACTCCTCGCCGGACGGGACGGCGGAGAAGGCGCGTGCCCTGGCGGCCGAGCTCGAGACCCCGTCGTACTCGGTGCAGGTGCTCGAGCGCGCGACCAAGGAGGGGCTCGGCGCGGCCTACCTCTGGGCGTTCGAGCGGATCCTCGAGGCCGACGACGCCCCGGACTGCATCCTGCAGATGGACGCCGACCTCTCGCACGACCCGAAGTACCTCGCCGACTTCCTCCGCGAGGTGCGCGCGGGCGCCGACCTCGTCGTCGCGTCCCGCTACATCCCCGGCGGCGGCACCCCGGACTGGACGCTCGACCGCAAGATCCTCAGCCGCGGCGGCAACATCTACGCCCGCGCGATCCTGGGCTCCCGCCTCACCGACTGGACCGGCGGCTTCAACCTCTTCAGCCGCGAGCTGCTCGAGCGGATCCACTTCGAGACCGTCGACGCCACCGGCTACGGCTTCCAGATCGCGCTCAAGCACCGCGCGCTCACCGCCGCGCGGCGGGTGCGCGAGATCCCCATCGTCTTCCTCGATCGCACGGAGGGGACCTCGAAGATCCCCGGCAACACCCTGCTCCGCAGCCTCCTGCTCGTCCTGCGCATCCGCCTCGGACGCGACGGGTCGCGATGACGGCGGTCGCCACCGCTCCCTCCCGCCGCTGGGCCGTCGTCCTCGAGGCGGCCGGCCTGCTCCTCGTCCTCGCGGCGACGCTGCTCGTGCTCGGCCGCCTGTCGTCGACGCCGTGGTGGGAGTACCTGCTGTCGGACGGCGACTCGCTGGCGCTCCCGCTCCTGGTGCGCTCGGTCGCCGAGGGCGAGCCGTTCCAGTGGGTGATGACGAGTCAGCTCCTGCTGTTCCCGGAGCTGCCGCTCTACCTGGTGAGCCTCGCGCTCGCCGGCGGATCGGTCGTCGGCGCGCTCGTGGTGAACGCCTTCGTCAACGCCGCCGCGCTCTACGGCTGCGTGCGCTGGCTGGCCGCGCGGGTGCTGGCCGGGCGCACCCGGCCGTGGCGGGTGAGCGCCGCCGCGCTGGCGACCGGGACCGTCGTCGTGCTCGCCGCCACCGAGGGCCGGGGGCTGATCAACTCGGGCGCCTTCGCGAGCGGCATCCTGCTGACCACCTACTACTCCGGGGTCGCGCTGGCCGCCGTGCTCGCCCTCGCCCTGATGGCCGAGGCGAGCGGCGGCTTCGATCCCGCGCGGCCGCCGTCGCGGGTCCGCACGACGTGGGCGCTGATCGGGGCGGTCCTGGTGTCCGCGGCGACGACGCTCTCGAATCCGCTCTTCGCCCTCCAGTTCACCGCGCCGGCCGTCGTCTCGCTGCTGGCGGTGCTCGTGCTCCGGCGGATGTCGTGGCGGCGCGCGCTGCTGATCTCCGCCGCGCTGGTCGCGGGCGCGGGGATCGGCTACGCGGCCCGGGACGCGGTCGCCCGGTTCGTCGCCGTCGACGCCGGGACGTACGTGCACCTCGAGCGCGCGGGTGCCGCGGTCGACGGCTTCCTCCTGCAGCTGCGCGACGTGGGGTCGGCTCCCACCGGGAAGCTCGAGATCCTGATCGTCGGCGTGCTGCTGCTGGCCGCGCTGGTCACCCTGGTCCTCGCCGTCGCGACCCAGGTGCGGCCCGAGACGCCGTGGGCGGTCGCGGACTCGAGCGTGGTCCTGGCGACCTTCGTGCTCGTCGCCTCCGCCTCCCTCGTCCTCGGGCAGATCGTCACCGGCAGCCTGGTCAGCCGCTATCTGCTGCCGCTCGCGGTCTTCCCCGCGCTGATGCTGCTGCCCGCCTCCCAGGACTGGATCCCGCGCCGTCTCGCCGCGCGCGTCCCGCTGCTCCGGCCGCGCAGCTTCTCCACCGGCGTGCGCGCGGCGCTCGCCGGTGCCGTGGCGCTCGTGGTCGTCGCAGCGGGCGTCGTCGCCGGGCCCGCGGTGCGGGCGGCGGCGGAGCAGGCCGGCAGCACGCCGGAGCGCGCTTGCCTCGAGCAGTGGCTCGACGGTCGCGAGCTCTCCGGCGTCGGCTCGTTCTGGAGCACGCGTCCGCTGGAGCTCTACGGGGACGCGTCGGTCGACGTGCAGCAGGTGAACTTCGACTTCACGGCGCAGCTCTGGATGAACAACGCCGCGTCCTACCGCGGCAAGGACTTCAGCTACGTCCTCGCCGACCGGGAGCCGGACTGGGCGGAGCTCGCGCTCGGCCACCTGGGCGAGCCCGCTGCCATCACCGCCTGCCCGACCTTCGACGTCTACGACTACGCGGGCACCCCCGGGGAGGCCGCGCTGAACGCGATCGTCGGCGCCAGCATCGAGAAGGCGAGCGCCGAGCGTGGCTTCTGAGACGCGGGCCGCCCCCCGCCCCCGCCTGCGGCGGATCGGGCGCGAGCTCGGCTGGGCCGCCGCCGCCGCGCTGGTGAGCGTGCTGGCGGCGATGATCGCCCTCGGCGCGACCCCGGGCTCGCTCGCCGAGCGCTGGCGGGCGGGCGGCGACGACCAGATCCTGCACTACCTGCTGTTCCGCAGCGCCACCCAGGCCTTCCCGTTCGCCGAGAACGGCGCGCTCGCCTTCCCCTCGGGCTACAACTCGTTCTACACGGCGCAGTTCGACGTCGCGTCCGCGCTGACCGCCTCGGCCCTCGCGCTGGTGATCCACGACGGCTTCCTGCTGCTCAACGTCTTCTACCTGCTCACCTTCGCCTTCGTCGCGCTGACCGGCTACGCCTTCTTCCGCTGCCTGCGCGTGCCGGCCTGGACGAGCGCGCTCGTCGCCGTCGTCTTCAGCCTCGCGCCGTACCACTTCCAGCGGATCGGGGCGGGGCACGCCTTCCTCGCCAACTACTGGGCGATCCCGCTGCTGGGCATCCTGATCCTGGTGGTGGCGGGGGAGCGCACCGATCCGTTCCGGGCCTGGCGGCTGCGCGGGGCGACCCGCCGGGCGCGGCTGCTGCGCGGCGCCGTCCCGGTGGTGGTGCTGCCGCTGCTCATCGCGACGACGGGCGGCTACTACTACGTCTTCAGCGTGCTGGTGCTCGGCGGCGTCTGGCTGCTCGGCGCACTGGCCGGGCTCGCGACCCGGGTGCCGCTGCGCGCGGTGCTGGCGCGGGTCCTGCCGCTGGGCGTGCTCGGCGTCCTGGTGGCGATCGAGCTGGTGCTGCTCGGCGGCGACTGGGGGGAGCGCTACGCGCCGTACTTCGAGAGCCGCGGGGTGGGGGAGTCGGAGGACTTCGCCGGCAAGATCCTCTCGCTCTTCCTGCCGTGGCAGGGCACCGAGGTGCCCAAGATCGGCGCGCTGACGAACATCTACCAGGTGACCACGGCGGTCGCGGTCAACACCGAGCCGCCCGGGCTGCCGCTGATCGCGATCGCGGGGCTGTGCCTGCTGCTGGTCAGCCTGCCGCTGCTCGGGCTGGTCGGCGGGCGCGCGCTCCGGGTCACCGCCTTCGGCCGCTTCGTCTCGGACGAGCACGTGCGGGTGCTCGCCGTGGCGGCGCTGTGGACGCTGCTGTTCTACGTGGTGACCGGCCTCGGGATGGCGGTCGCGCTGATCGCGGGGTCGACCATCCGGGCCTGGTCGCGGCTGTCGATCGTGCTGGCGCTGCTGGCGCTCGGTGTCGTGGCGATCGGACTCGCGCGGATCGGCCGGCGCTGGATCCGGATCGCGGTGGTCGCGCTCGTCGTGGTCGTCGGCGTGCTCGACCAGCTCGCCGGGGTCGCCCGGATGGTGCCGATCGCGCCGACCGAGGACGCCGAGATGACAGCCTTCGTCGCGCAGGCCGACGCGGCGCTGCCGGACGGCTGCGGCGTCGTGCAGCTGCCGATCAAGAGCTTCCCCGACAGCGGGTCGGTCGGGCGGATGGCCGACTACGACGAGGCGCTGCCCTACCTCTACACGGAGGGCGCGAACCTGGAGTGGAGCTACGGCGCGGTCCGCGGCACCACCGGGTTCGACGTCTTTGGCGGGGCGAGCACGCCCGAGGACTTCGCCGCCGCGGTCGAGGCGAGCGGCGCGTGCGCCGTGTACGTCGACACGGCGGCCTACGTCGGCCGCGAGGGCGCCTGGTACGGCGACGTGCTCGCGGCGAGCGGCTCGCTCACCCCGATCGCGCAGTCCTCGTCCGGACGCTGGCTGGTCTTCCCCGTCGAGGGCTGACGGGGCGGGTCTCGATACGCCGCTGCGCGGCTACTCGACCAGCATGGAGGGGACCCTGCGGGGCTGCCGGCATGAAAGGGCCCTGCGGGGCCTCGCTGTTTTCGGGGAGCGGGCTGCACTCCATGCTGATCGAGTAGCCCGCGGAGCGGGCGTATCGAGATCCACCGTCGTCCGGTGGGTGCGTCTCGATACGCCGCTGCGCGGCTACTCGACCAGCATGGGGGCCCTGCGAGCTTCTACCGGCATGACCGGTCGCGTCAGTACAGGCCCCAGGGCTGCGAGGTGACGGCGAACGGCTCGTCGTAGAAGTAGACGGTGTAGCCGCCGCGGACGATGCGCTCGTGCGGGGGCAGAAGGGTGGAGGTCCGCAGCTCCTGGTCGTTGTAGTCGCCGGTCGTGACGACGATCACGGGCGGGCCGTCGGCCTGCGCCAGGGCGTCGTAGCCGGGGTAGCGGCGGGTGACGAGGGCGGCGACCGTGACCTCCTCGTTCGTGGACGCGGTCATCGCGTAGCTGAGCCAGTAGTCGCCCCAGACGTGCTCGGCGCCGCGGCGCTCGAGCAGCTCGACCACCGCGCGGTAGCCGCCGTCGAAGCGGTTCGAGGTGTCGCTCCGGAACCCCTCCGAGCGGTCCCACACTCCCGAGACGGTCAGCGCCGCCGCGACGAGCACCGCGACCAGGGCGACCGGTCGCCAGCGCGCGAGCAGCCACGCGCCCGCCAGGGCGAACGCGGGCATCAGGAAGACGCTGTACCGCACCGAGTCGTAGTCGAGGTCGAGCCCGGCGCCGAGGATCAGCACGGCGCAGAGCAGCAGCGTGCCGGTGCCGACCAGCACCGGGGCGAGACGCCGCCGGACCGCGCCGACGAGGACCAGCCCGGCCAGCAGGACGACCGCGGTCCAGCCGACGATCGAGTCGGCCGGCTCGCCCGGGGCGACGGTGAACGCGACGGGGAGCATGTCGTGGAAGAGCGCGGTGACGCTGTCGATCGTCGGCTCCCAGTCGGTGGTGCCGGCGCCGAGCGGCGCGGTCGCGCTCGAGCTGCGCAGCGCCTCCAGGAGCCACGGCGAGCCGGCGACGACCGCCGTGCCGATGCCCAGCAGCCAGTGCAGCGGGCGCCGGATGTCGCGGATCACCAGCGCGAGGACGGCCGGGGCCGCCAGCGCGACGCTCATCGGCGAGGTCCAGAGCGCGAGACCGCTGAGCGCGCCCGCGGCGATCCAGGAGAGCAGCGGTCGCCGCAGCGACGCGGTGGCGACCGCGATCACGCCGAGCGCGACCACGATGCTCGGCCCGTAGAAGCCCGGGTCCCTGGTCGACACCTGGAGCAGGACGACGCCGGGGAACCAGAACAGCAGGCCGGCCGTCGCGCCCGCCACCGGACCGGCGAGGCGCCGGGCGATCACGCGCAGGAGGACGGCCGCCCCGAGGAACCAGAGCGAGGAGACGATCGCGAGCACCTCGATGTGCGCGCCGAAGACGAGCATCGCCAGCCCGGCCGTGGTCTGCAGCAGCGTGCCGCCGTAGGACTGGCCCCAGAAGAAGGCGGGGAGCTCGCCGTCCGCGACGTGCTTGGCCATCAGGTAGACGACCGCGTGATCGGCGTCGAAGGTGTGCGCGGGACTGACGATGAAGAGGACCCGCAGAGCCAGGCCGACGGCCGCGAGGATCCAGAACACGAGACCCGCGGAGTGGGCGCCGAGCCGGCGCAGCGTGCGGGTGCCGCGACCGGGAGCCGGCGCGTCCTCGGTCGTCATCGTCAGCTCCCTGGGCGCCCGGGCCGACGGATCGCAGCCGCAGAGAATCTAGTGCATGCGGGTGACAGGCACCGTCGTCGCGCGCCGGCCTCCGGGCCCTGGATCGGCCCCGTGCTAATCTCTCCGATTGCCCGTCCGACGGGCGACCCCTCCCTCCCCTCCATCGAAAGGCAGCCGTGACCGCATCGCGTCGCTTCCTCCTGGCCGGCGGGGCGGGCTTCCTCGGCTCGAACCTCGCCGCTGAGATCCTCCGCCGGGGGGACGAGGTCGTCGTGATCGACGACCTGATCACCGGGTCCACCCGCAACATCGGTCCGCTGCTGGCCCACCCGTGCTTCAGCTTCGTCCAGGACGACGCGGCGAACGCGCTCGCGGTGCCCGGTCCGTTCGACGTCGTGCTGCACTTCGCCTCGCCGGCGTCGCCGCCGCGATACCTGGCGCACCCGATCGAGACGCTGCACGCCGGCTCGACCGTGACCGAGGCGCTGCTCGAGGTCGCCAAGCGCGACGGCGCCCGCTTCGTCGTCTCCTCCACCTCGGAGGTCTACGGCGACCCGCACGTGCACCCGCAGCACGAGGACTACTGGGGCAACGTCAACCCGAACGGGCCGCGCAGCGTCTACGACGAGGCCAAGCGCTACGCCGAGGCGATCACCTTCGCCTACCGCCGGTACTTCGACGTCGACACCGGCGTGGTGCGCATCTTCAACACCTACGGCCCGAACATGGACATCGACGACGGCCGCGCCGTCCCGGCGTTCGTGAAGGCGGCGCTGGCCGGCACCTCGATCCCGATGCACGGCGACGGCACCCAGACCCGCTCGCTGCTCTTCGTCGACGACCTCGTCGACGGGATCCTGCGGATGGCCGACTCGAAGGACTCGGGTCCGATCAACCTCGGCAGCGTCGACGAGCTGGAGTTGGGCGAGATCGCCCGCCGCATCGTCGCGCTCGTCGGCAGCGACTCGGAGATCCACTACGAGCCGCGCCCGATCGACGACCCGGAGCGCCGCAAGCCCGACATCACGAAGGCGCGCGAGATCCTCGGCTGGCAGCCGACGATCCCGCTCGAGGACGGACTGGCGCGGACCATCGCCTGGTTCCAGGCGACCGTCGTCGCCGCGCCGTAGGCCGCCGCACCCTGCCCTCCACCGCGCCACGAACCCCTCGCGCCCCGAACCCCTCGCGCCCTGACCCCACCGCGCGCCGCAGCCCGCCCGGCGCCGTACGAGAGAGAATCCCGACGTGAAGCTTTCCATCCTCATGCCCGTCTACAACGAGCAGGCGACCCTCCAGAAGGCCGTCGACCGCGTCCTCGCGATCCGGTTCCAGGACGGCGTCGAGATCGAGTTCGTCATCGTGAACGACGGCAGCCGCGACCGCACGAAGCAGATCCTCGACGCGCTCGACGATCCCCGCATCCGCGTCTTCCACCAGCCGGTGAACCAGGGCAAGGGCGCGGCGATCAGCCGGGCCGTGCAGGAGGCGACCGGCGACTACGTCATCATCTGCGACGCCGACGAGGAGTACCGGCCCAGCGAGATCCCCTCGCTTCTGCAGCCCGTCCTCGACGGCGAGGCGCAGCTGGTCTACGGCAGCCGCACCTTCGGCAGCCACACCTCGTTCTCCTACTGGTACGTCATCGGCAACAAGGGCGTGAACCTGATCACGAATGTGCTCTTCAACGCCTACGTCTCCGACGTCGAGACCTGCTTCAAGCTGATGCCCCTGAGCCTGTACCGCTCGCTGGAGATCAAGGAGAAGGGCTTCGGCATGGAGGCGGAGGTCACCGCGAAGCTGCTCGCCCGCGGCTACCGCCCCTACGAGGTCGGGATCAGCTATAAGGCCCGCACCCGCGAGGAGGGCAAGAAGATCACCGTCAAGGACGGCTTCGAGGCGCTCTGGATCCTCCTCAAGATCCGCGTCCGCGAGGGCTCGCGCACCCGTCCGCCGCAGACCGCGGGGATCTGAGCCGATGGCCAGGAGGGGTCCCGTCGCGCTCGCGAAGGCGCTGTACAGCGGCCTGATCTCGTACGTGCTGAAGTTCGGCGTCGTCGGGATCCTCGGCCTCGTCGTCGACGTCACCGTCTTCAACCTGCTGCGCGTCGGCGGAATCGGTGGCGAGCACCTCCTCTCCGGGCCCATCGGTGCGAAGGTCGTCGCGGTGGCCGCCGCGACGGTCGTGACCTGGTTCGGCAACCGCTACTGGACCTTCCGTGAGCACCGCCGCGCCAACTACCTGCTCGAGCTCGCCGAGTTCAGCGTCGTCGCGGTCGCCGGCATGCTGGTGAACCTGCTGCCGCTCTACATCTCGCACTACGTGCTCGGCTTCGACAACCTCGTCGCCGACAACATCTCCGCGAACGTGATCGGCCTCCTGCTCGCGACCGCCTTCCGGTTCGTGCTCTACCGCTTCTGGGTCTTCGGCCACCACCGCTCCGGCGGCGTCGTCGAGAAGCGCGAGGCGCAGATGGCGGCGGCGGCGCTGTTCGAGGACGACGCCGCGGCGGCGAACGACACCGCGTCGATCAAGCTCCGCTGACGTGCCCGCCTACAATGGCGGGGTGCCTGAAGAGACGACTGCCCTCACGCCCGCCGGAGACGGCCCGGACGCCACGGCTCCGGACGCCTCGGTTCCGATGACCGCGGCTCCGACCGCCACGACTCCGGACGCTCCGACGTCCGAGTCGCGGACGCCGGAGACCGTCGAGGAGCTCCGCGCCCGCCTCGACGAGCTGCTGAACGACCCGCTCGACGAGTGGGCCGCGAACATGCACTTCGGCGGTGGCGCCCACTACGTCGCCGACTTCGAGAGCACGCTCTCGTGGCGGGTCACCCGCCCGCTCCGCGCGGCGCGCACCTTCCAGATCCGGGTCGGCCAGCTCGGCCTGCCGGGAGCGGTGCAGCACTCGATCCGCTACGCGCAGCGCCGCTTCGGCGGTCGCAGCCGGTGAACGCCGCCGACCTCGCGGGCCGTGACGCCCGCCGCGCCTTCGTGGTGCAGCGACTCGAGCAGATCGCCCCCTTCGTCCTCGACGACCCCGAGCAGACCGCCGATCTCGCGCTCCGCGGTCCCGGCCCGTTCCTCGACGAGATCGCGCGCACCGTCCAGCGGCGCGACGCCGACGACCTGACCTGGCTGTCGCTCACCGCGTTCCTCGGCGTCTACCCGGTGCCGCACCTGTTCAGCTGGTTCAAGCGCTCGCTGCAGCTCGCGAAGCCGCACGAGGCGATGCGGGTCTTCCTCGTCGCCGGCACGCGCGCCTCGACCGGCTACCACGACCTCTCGACCACGCTCTCCGTCGTCACCGGCGCCGTCGTCGTGGACGTCGACTTCTGCGCGCGGAACTCGCACGCCACCGGCATCCAGCGCGTCGTCCGTCAGACGATGAAGCGCTGGCACCGCGACCACGACCCGATCCTCACCGCCTGGGAGCACGGCTCGATGGCCCTGCGCCGCCTCGGCGAGGGCGAGCTCGAGCGCGTGATCGACTTCGAGACGAGCAGCACCCGGGAGTGGGATCCGGGCCGCCCGGAGAGCGTCGACTTCATCGTGCCGTTCCGCTCCACCCTCGTCCTGCCCGAGGTCCCGGTGATGGGGATCTGCGCGCCGCTCGCCGCGCTCGCGGAGTTCTCCGGCAACACGGTGAGCCTGATCGGCTACGACGCGATCCCGGTCGTGAGCGCCGACACCGTTCCGCCGCAGGAGAGCCTGCGCTTCGTCAACTACCTCACCGTCGTCAAGCACTCCAGCCGGGTGGCCGGCATCAGCGAGGCCGCGACCCAGGAGTTCGCGGGCTTCAACGCCGCGCTCCCCGCGCAGGGCCTCGAGGGCCCCGAGCTCTCCACGGTCTCCCTCCCGGTCGAGGCGCCGCCGCTGGACGGCGAGCACCTCGAGGAGGAGGACGACCTCCCGCTGGTGCTCTCGGTCGGCAGCCACGAGCCGCGGAAGAACCACCTCGCGATCCTGTTCGCCGCCGAGGTGCTCTGGCGCGAGGGCAAGCGGTTCCGCCTGCGCTTCATCGGCGGCGGCAACCCGTGGGCCACGCAGGTCTTCGACGTCCGGATCCGCGAGGCCCAGCGCCGCGGTCGCACCGTGGAGGTCGTCCGCGGGGCCGGCGACGACGTGCTGCTCTCGTCCTATCGCAACGCGCGCTTCTTCGTCTTCCCCTCCACCCACGAGGGCTACGGGCTCCCGGTCGCCGAGGCGCTCGCGCTCGGCATCCCCGCGATCACCTCGGACCGCGGCTCGCTCGCCGAGATCGCGGCCGACGGCGGCTGCATCACGGTCGACCCGTACGACGACGACCAGCTCACCGCCGCGATGCGCGAGCTGCTCGACTCCGACGAGCGGGTCGCCGAGCTCACCGCCGAGGCGCACGCGCGCCCGAAGCGGACCTGGAACGACTACTCCGCCGAGCTGTGGGCGGCCCTCGTGCCCTCCGCCTCGAGCGAGCAGGAGGAGAACGATGCGTGAGTCCACCGCCCTCGAGCGCCTGACGCTGCTGCTCGAGACCCTCGAGCCCACCACCGCGCCCTCGCGCGAGGTGCCGGCGCTCGTGCAGCAGGTCGCCGACGCGGTCGGCGAGCCGAGCTTCGAGCAGACCTGGCTCATGCTCGCGGTGGTGAACGCCGAGCTGCCGGTGCGCGAGCAGGTCGTCGAGTCGCGCCGCAGCGCCCGTCTCGACGGCGTCGCCGCGCTGCTGACCGGGCTGCTCCGGCCGACCCCGGCCTCCCGCGTGCTCGACGCCGTCCGCGCGCCGAGCACCGTCGTGATCGCCCGGCACGCCGTCCTGGTCGACGTGCACCACACCGCGCGCACGGGCCTCGCGACCGGGATCCAGCGGGTCGTCCGCACCACGATCGTCGAGTGGAACAGCCGGCACGACATCGGCCTGATCGTCTGGGACGACGCGATGACGGGCTTCCGCGAGGTCGGCAACGAGCTGCGGACGAACGCGCTCTACGGCTCCGCGCCGGACGCCAAGCTCGACGCGCACGCGCCCGTGGTCGTCCCGTGGGAGTCGCTCTACGTGCTCCCCGAGCTCGCGATCGAGGACGAGCGCAGCGGACGCCTCGCCGCCTTCACCGAGTTCAGCGGCAACGCGACGACGATGATCGGCCACGACTGCGTACCGCTGACGACCGCGGAGACCGCGCACGGCGGGATCAGCGGCCAGTTCCCGCGGACGCTCGTCGCCGTCTCGCACATGGACCGGGTGACCACGGTCTCCCGTGCCTCCGAGACCGAGTACCGCGGCTGGCGCGGCATGCTCGAGGGCGAGAAGGGGCCGGAGATCGACGCGATCCCGCTGCCCGCCTCGGCCGGCGGCGACGACGACTTCGACGAGGCCGCGACCCGGCTGACCCTCGGCGCCGTGGGCGACGAGCCGCTGGTGGTCTGCATCGGCAGCCACGAGCCGCGCAAGAACCACCTCGCGGTGCTGCACGCGGCCGAGCTGGCCTGGCGCTCCGGCGTCGAGTTCACGCTGGCCTTCATCGGCGGCAACGCCTGGAGCAGCGAGGAGTTCCAGGGGCGGATGCACGCGCTCCAGGACGAGGGCCGTCACGTCGACTCCTTCTCGGCGATCACCGACGAGCTGCTCTGGAGTGCCTACCGCAGCGCGACCTGCACGATCTTCCCCTCGCTGAACGAGGGCTTCGGGCTGCCCGTGGCCGAGTCGCTCGCGGTCGGCACGCCGGTGATCACCTCGGGCTTCGGCAGCATGAGGGACATCGCGGAGCAGGGCGGTGCGCTGCTCGTCGACCCGAGAGACGACCACTCGATCCGCGACGCGCTCGTGACGCTGCTGACCGACGACGAGGTGCACGCCCGGCTCACCGCCGAGGCGCGCGCCCGGGTCAACCGCACCTGGACCGAGTACGCCGACGAGGTCTGGACCTACGTCACGGCCGTCGCACCGGCGGGCGTCTCGACGCTCTGAGTTCGGGCCCGCGGGCGCTCGCCGTCCGCGGGCTCAGCGGTCCGCGAGCTCCCGCGCGGCGCGCACGAGCGCCTCGGCGGCGTCGCCCCACGGGGCGATCCGCCCGGGCTCGACCCGTCGGGGGCGCGCGAGAGCGGTCTCGATCGCGCTCCGCAGCGCGTCCTCGTCGCCGACCGGGACGAACGTCGCCGCCGCCTCGTGCCCGCGGAGCGCGTCGTGGATCCCCGGGATGTCGGAGACGATGACGGGCGTGCCGGTGGCGACCGCCTCCAGGGCGGGCAGGCCGAAGCCCTCGTGCAGCGAGACGAGCGCGAGCGCGTCGGCCCCGGTCATCAGGGCGGGCATCTCCGCGTCCTCGACGAAGACCGGCGAGAGCCGGACGTCGGCGCCCGCCGCGGCGGCCCGGGCGACGGCCTCGCGGACGTCCTCGTCGTCCCAGGCCGTCGCGCCGACGATCAGCAGGGTGCAGCCGGCCGGGCGGTCGGCGGCCGCGAAGGCGCGGACGAGCGCCGCGACGTTCTTCCGCGGCTCGACGGCGCCCACGTAGAGCAGGTAGCGCTCGACGCCGACGCGCGCGGTGACGGCGGCGACCTCGTCGGCCTGTCGGGGACGGAAGTCCGCCGCGTCGACCGTCGTCGGCAGGATCCGCAGCCGCTCGCCCGCGACGCCGAGGTGCCGCTCGATCTCGCCGGCCGCGGAGGCGGTGCCGGTGGCGACCAGGTCGGAGCGGGCCAGCCAGCCGGGCATCCGGGCCTGCAGGAGGGCGCGGCGGGCCGCCGGGACGAGCTCGGGCGCGACGGCGAAGCAGGCGTCGTGCACGAAGGTGATCGCCCGCGAGCGGCGGCTGAGCGCCCAGTTGCGGTAGTTGGGGAAGAAATAGACCCCGCGGCCGACCAGCGGGTCGATCGGCAGCGGCGTCCGGGTCAGCAGGCCGACCAGGCGCCGGGGGAGCGGGATGCCGCGCACGCGGAAGCCGAGCCCGTGCCGGGTGATCGCGGCGGTCTCGGACGCGGGGGCGAAGAGGACCACCTCGACCTCGCGGCGGAAGCGCTCCTCGCCGAGGGCGCGCAGCGTCTCCAGCAGCACGTGCCCGACCCCGGTGAGCCGCTCGGCCGCGAGGGGGCTCGCGTCGACGAGCAGCCGCACCGGGCGTGCGGTCACGCCCGGGTGACGCCGTCGACGGTGGCCGAGGCGGCCACGCTCACGAGGCCGACGCGCTTGTCGCTGCGCTCGACGGTGAAGCGGGCGCCGACCGGCACGCGGACGAACTCGCCGTTGCCGAGCGTGGAGGCCGACGCGTGCACGGCGTAGGTGCCGCCGCCGAAGCGGATGTCCGGGAGGGAGAACGTGATGGTCGTCTGCTCCGTGAGCGGCGGGTGCTCGAAGCCGAGGCGCATGGTGTTGGTGCCGAAGACCACCTGGCCGAGCGGAGTGTCCACGCCCATGCCGACGAACCAGTTCTCGACCGGGGCGCCGCTGAGCGGGCGCAGGGTCACCGACACCGTCAGGTCGTCGCCGGGGCGCAGGGTGCGGTTGCCCTCCTCGACCGTGCCGCCCTGGAGCTCGACGCTGACGATCTCGGCGGCGGGCAGCGGCTCGGGCTCCTCGCCGGCCTCCTCCGCCTCGACGATCGCCTCGGCGGTCTCGCGCTCGACGCGCTCCTGGCGGGAGTTCTCGAAGCCGTTGCGCAGGACCTCGAGGCCGCGGGCGGTCTCGCCGTCGTAGATGACGTTGCCGTGCTGCAGGACGACCGTGCGGTCGCAGAGCTCGCCGACCTGCTCGAGCGAGTGGGTGACCAGCACGATGGTCTTGCCCGCGCGCTGGAAGGCGCGGATGCGGTCCATGCACTTGCGCTGGAACGGCTCGTCGCCGACCGCGAGGACCTCGTCGACCAGCAGGAGGTCGGGGTCGGTGTGGATGGCGATCGCGAAGGCGAGCCGCACGTACATGCCGGAGGAGTAGAACTTCACCTGCGTGTCGATGAAGTCGACGATCTCGGAGAACTCGACGATCGAGTCGAACTTCTCCTCGAGCTCCCGGCGGGAGAGCCCGAGGATCGCGCCGTTGAGGAAGACGTTCTCGCGGCCGGTGAGGTCGGGGTGGAAGCCCGCGCCGAGCTCGAGCAGCGCCGCGAGGCGCCCGCGGCGCTCGACGGTCCCGGTGGTGGGCTGGATGATGCCGCCGATGAGCTTGAGCAGCGTGCTCTTGCCGGAGCCGTTCGCGCCGATCAGGCCGACCGTGGAGCCGAGCGGGATCTCGAGGTCGATGTCGCGCAGCGCCCAGAAGTCGTCGCGGTGCTGCTTGCCGCGGCCGAAGTTGACGATGCGCTCCTTGACGCTCTTGTCCTTGCGGATCACGAAGCGCTTGGAGGCGTTCTGGACGCGGATGATGGTCGGCATCTCGGTCGACTCGGGAAGGGCGACCTCGGACTCGAGCGTCATGGGATCAGATCTCCTGTGCGAAGTTGCCCTCGAGGCGGCGGAAGACGCGGTGGGCGAGCCACACGAGCACGACCCCGACCAGGAAGACGATGAAGAGGTGGAGGGCCATGTCGGCCGGCCACGGCTGACCGGCGACGGTGTTGAAGCTGCCGTCGGCCTGCTCGACCTGGGTCTCCCGCGAGCCGGGGCCCCAGATCGCCCGCTGGAAGGCGAGCATCGCGTTGGTCATCGGGTTGAGCAGGTAGATCTGCTCGAGCCAGCCCGGCACGGTCTGGACGACGAAGGACCACGCGTAGGTGATAGGCGAGAGCCAGAAGAAGATCAGCAGGCCGACCTCGACGAGGAACTGGATGTCGCGGAGGTAGACGTTGAGCGCCGAGAGCGCGAGCGCGAGGGCCAGGCCGTAGACCAGGGTGACCGCGAGCGCCGGGATGATGAAGAGCAGCTGCCAGCTGACGTTGAGCGCCCCGAGCGCGATCGCGCCCACGATCAGCACCAGGAACTGCACGGCGAAGTTGAACAGCGCGGCGCCGATGGTGGCGACCGGGAAGATCTCGCGCGGCAGGTAGACCTTCTTGATCAGTCCCGCGTTCGCGAGGATCGAGGTCGTGCCGGTGGCGACGATCTCGCTGAACAGGTTCCACAGCGTCAGGCCGCAGAAGACGAAGATCGCGAAGACGGGGATGCCGCGGGCGGCGCCGAGGAACTGGCCGATCGCCACGTAGTAGATCATCAGCATCACGAGCGGGCGGATGAGGGTCCAGACGAAGCCGAGGCTCGAGTCCTTGTAGCGCGCCTTCAGTTCGCGGTTGACGAGCAGCTTGAGCAGCTCGCGGTGCCGGAAGATGTCGATCAGCGACGAGACGAAGCCGCCCGAGCGCTGACCCGGCTGGGTCCCGCTCTGATGGAACGGCTCCTGTGCGATCGCGTCGACGCGGTCGGCCGCGCGCGTGATCGTCGTTTTCCTGCTGCTCATCGGACTCCCAGCCCTAGCACTGCCGGGGCGGCAGCCAGATCATTGTACGTAACGCCTGCGCCGCCGCACGGCGACGGGCGCTGGACGGCGGCGGGTGCTCAGCCCGCGGCGCGGGAGAGCTCGAGGTCGTGCTCGACCATCCGGGCGACGATCTCCTCGAAGGCGACCGTCGGCGCCCAGCCGAGCTCGGCCCGGGCCTTGGAGGCGTCTCCGCGCATCTCCGGGGCGTCGACGGGGCGGGCGAAGCGCGGGTCGATCCGGATCCGGTCCTCCCAGGCGTCGATGCCGGCGGCGGCGAAGGCCGCGCCGACGAACTCGCGGACGGAGTGCGCGACACCGGTCGCGACGACGTAGTCGCCGGCCTGCTCGGCGCGCGAGGCGCGGACGAGCGCGTCGACGTAGTCGGGCGCCCAGCCCCAGTCGCGGCGGGCGTCGAGGTTGCCGAGCGAGAGCTCGGTCGCGGTGCCCGCGGCGATGGCGGCGACGCCGGCCGTGATCTTCCGGGTGACGAAGCTCTCGGGGCGGCGGGGCGACTCGTGGTTGTAGAGGATCGCGGAGGACGCGTGCAGGCCGCGGCCGCGGTAGACCCCGACGAGGTGGTGCGCGAAGGCCTTCGCCGCGCCGTAGGGCGAGACGGGGCGGATCGGCGTCGACTCGGTCTGCGGGTTCTCGGTCGCCGCGCCGAAGATCTCCGAGGAGGAGGCCTGCACGAAGCGCACCTCGCGGCCCGCCGAGTCCTGCAGGGCCAGCGCGGCCTCGAGCAGTGCGGCGACGGCCGTGCCGGTCACCTCGGCGGTCAGCACCGGCTCCTGCCAGGACTGCGCCACCGAGGAGATCCCGGCGAGGTGGAAGACCGTGTCGGGCCGCGCCTCGGCGATCACGCGGCCGAGGCCGGCGGCGTCACGGAGGTCGCCCTGGAAGGGGCGGACGGACGCGGGCAGGGAGGCGTCCTCGTCGCGCACGAGCGCGGAGACCTCCCAGCCGTCGGCGAGCAGACGCTCGACGAGGTAGCCCCCGTCCTGTCCGCTCGCCCCGGTGACGAACGCTGCGGGCACGGCGGCTACTTGATCAGAGCGGACTGCTCGGCGAGGTCGTTCTCGACCATCATCGAGACGAGCTCCGGGAAGGAGACCTTCGGCTGCCAGTCGAGCACGTCGCGCGCCTTCGCCGGGTCGCCGATCAGCAGGTCGACCTCGGCCGGGCGCATGAACGCGGGGTTCTGCGTGACGTAGGGGGTCCAGTCCTCGATGCCGACGTGGTTGAAGGCGATGTCGAGGTACTCGCGGATCTCGTGGGTCTCGCCGGTGGCGACCACGTAGTCGTCGCCCTCGGGCTGCTGCAGCATCCGCCACATCGCGTCGACGTAGTCGCCGGCGAAGCCCCAGTCGCGCTTGGCGTCGAGGTTGCCGAGCTCCAGCGTCTCCTGGAGGCCGAGCTTGATGCGGGCCACCGCGAGGCTGATCTTGCGCGTGACGAACTCCGGGCCGCGGCGGGGCGACTCATGGTTGAAGAGGATGCCCGACGAGGCGTGCATGCCGTAGGACTCGCGGTAGTTGATGGTCATGTAGTGACCGAAGACCTTGGCGACGCCGTAGGGCGAGCGCGGCCAGAGGAGGGTCTCCTCGCTCTGGGGGACCTGCTGGACCTTGCCGAACATCTCGGACGAGGACGCCTGGTAGAACTTCACGCGCGACATGTCGTCGCCGGCGTAGAGGCGCACGGCCTCGAGGATGTTGAGCACGCCCTTGCCGGTCACGTCGGTCGTGAGCGACGCGTTCTCCCACGAGTAGGCGACGAACGAGATCGCGCCGAGGTTGTAGACCTCGTCGGGCTGCGAGGCGGCGAGCACGCGCACGAGGCTCGACACGTCGGTCAGGTCACCGGTGAGCAGCGTCACCTCGGGGACGGTGCGGCGGACGAGCTCGTACTTGGGGTTGTTCTGCCCACGGACGAGCCCGAAGACCTCGTAGCCCTTCTCGAGCAGCAGCTCGGCGAGGTAGAGGCCGTCCTGGCCGGTGATTCCGGTGATCAAAGCGCGGGGCACGTGGTGGTCCGTTTCGTCGGGGTCGGTGACAGCGGGCTACATACTACCCACCGGCCTCCGCCGCGCCGGGGAGCACCCGCCGCGAACGCTCCGCGGGGCGGAGGGCGGGCGCGGGTAGTCTGACCCGGCCCTCACCGCGAGGGTGCCTCGATCCGATCGGACGCCATGCCGGAACGCCTCGCCGTCACGCTCGCCGTGCTCACCGTCGATCCCGGCGGAATGGGCGGCGGCGAGACCTACGCCCGCGCGCTGACCCGGTTGCTCGTGACGCGGCCGGGGGAGGAGGGGCTGCGCGTGCAGGCGCTCGTGCCGGAGAACGCGCGGGGCTTCAGCGAGGGCGTGCCCGAGATCGTGGCCGAGGGCGTCGTCAGCGGCGCCGGCCACCGGCGCCGGGCGACGGGGATGCTCCAAGCGTTCGCGCGCACTCTCCGGCTCCGGCGCCTGCTCGGGCCGGACGAGATCCTCTACTTCCCCTTCACCGTCCCGCTGCCCTGGCCGTCGCGCCGGCAGGGGCACGTGCAGATGGTCTTCGACCTCCAGCACCGCGATCTCCCGCAGCTCTTCCCGCGCGTCGAGCGCGTCTTCCGGCGGATCGCCTACGAGGCGACCGCGCGCCGGGCCGACGCGATCATCACCATCAGCGCCTTCACCAAGGGGAGGATCGTCGAGCTGCTCGGCATCCCGGAGGAGCGGATCCACGTGTCCCACCTCGGCGTGGACACCGAGCGCTTCCGCCCGCACCTGGGCGCGCGCGAGGACTTCGTCTTCTACCCGGCGCGCGCCTGGCCGCACAAGAACCACGCGCGGCTGTTCGAGGCGATGCGCCTGCTCCGTGCCGAGGGCCACGACCTGCGGCTGGTGCTCACCGGAGGCGACCTGGAGAAGCTCGGCCCGCTGCCCGACTTCGTCGAGTGGCGCGGGCACGTGGGCACCGAGGAGCTGGCGGAGATCTACCGGCGCGCCGCCGTCCTCGCCTTCCCGAGCCTCTACGAGGGCTTCGGCTTCCCGCCGATCGAGGCGATGGCCTCCGGCTGCCCGGTCGCGGCCGCCGACTCCGGCTCGCTGCCCGAGATCTGCGGCGACGCCGCGGTGCTCGTCGATCCGCTCGCGCCGCGCTCGATCGCGGACGGGATCCTCGAGGCGATCGAGCGCTCCGCCGAGCTCGGCGCGAAGGGCGTCGAGCGCGCGGCCCGGTTCAGCTGGGAGCGCTGCCGGGAGGAGCACCTGGCGGTGCTGAGGGCTGTCGCGGCAGCCCGCCGGGCCGGTCGCCGGGGTGCAGGAGCCGCCGCCAGCTGAGCCCCTGCGCGGCGCGCATCGCGCAGATCACCAGCAGCAGCCAGCCGGCGTCGACGAGGAGCGAGCTCTCGGCGAGCGAGGTGACGACGAGGACGCTGAGCACCAGCACCGGCCAGACGTGCACGACCGCCTTCCGCTCGGAGGCGATGAGCCACGAGCGCCAGAGCGCGAGGCCGACCAGCACGAGGAAGAGGGCGACCCCGACGACGCCCACCTGCAGCGCCAGGTCGAACACCGCGTTCAGGCTGGAGGAGTGCGGCCGGCCGGAGAGGAAGTCGATCGCGTTGAACGGGTAGAGGTCGGTGCGCCAGTAGCCCACCCAGCCCCAGCCGATGATCGGCGCCAGGTCGGTGAAGCGCCAGACCTGCTGCCAGAGGGTGACCCGGAACTCGAACTCGCTGCCCGCGTTGAGCAGGTCGACGATCCGGAAGCGGAAGAGCCCTGCGGTGAGCGCGGACGCCACGAGCACCGCGAGCGTCGTGTACTGCCGCCGCCGCCGCTGCTCGCCGGTGGCGCGGCGCACCCAGCGCAGGATCAGCGCGACGACCGCGGCGACGACGAGCACGCCGGCGCTGACCGCCGAGCGGGTGAGCACCAGGGTGACCACGGCGAGCGCGAGCGAGGCGAGGGCCGGGCCGCGCGCCACGGACCGGGTCATCAGCTCGACCGAGAAGGTGACGACCGCCAGCAGGCAGACCAGCCCCAGCTGGTTGCGGGTGCCGACCAGCCCCTGGATCGGGCCGCCGACGGCCAGGAGGCCCTCGACGCCGAGGAAGCGCAGCGGCCGGTCGATCAGGGCGCCGGAGAGCACCTCGACGGCCAGCGAGCCGATCAGCACGAACCGCATCACGTCGCCGACCGCGCGGATCACCTGGATGATGTCGCGGGTGAGGCCGATCGCGATCGCGAGGAAGGCGAGGGCGAGCTGGTAGAGCACGCTCGAGGCGGTGGCCCACTGGTAGCCGCTCCAGAGCGTGCTGAGGGCGATCCAGCCGAGGAAGACCAGGATGCTGGTCGGCAGGAGCCCCTCCCAGTCGAGCAGCTCGCGCCGCAGCACGAGCATGACGGCCGCGAGGGCGGTGAGCGTCGCGATCGCCGCGATGTAGCCGGGCCAGCCGATCATCCCGCGCACCGCCGGCGCGCAGAGCACGACGACGAGGGAGGTCTGCGCGAGGGCCGCCGCGAACTGCGGGGACGCCAGGGCGTCCGCGAGGGCGGCCGGCAGAGCCGACGGCCGACCGCCCCTCATCGGACGGCGCGCTGGCCGGCGAGGGGGATCGGCTCGGCGGTGAGCGCGTCCTCCTCCTCGTTCGCGGGCTGCTTGGTCAGGACCGCCAGGGCGGCCAGCAGGAGCCAGCCGCTCTCGATCAGGAGCCGGCTCTCGAACAGCGCCTGCGCGAGGAGGGCGGCGAGCAGCAGCAGCGGCGCGAGGGACACGGCCGAGTAGGGCAGCGCCGTCGTCGCACTGCGGCGCGGGCGGTCGACGGCGCGGAACCAGGCGCGCCAGAGGGTCGAGACCACGAGGGCGGTGAAGAGCACCAGCCCGACGATGCCGAGCTGGAACCAGACGTCGAGCCAGGCGTCGTGCGCCTGCAGGTAGAGGACGCCCTTGCGCTCGGCGAGGGTGTCGAACGGGGCGGCCCAGGGCGCCCAGTAGCTGACCCAGCCCCAGCCGAGGACGGGCCGCTCGGCGGCGAGCGCCCAGACCGAGCGCCAGATGTCGAGCCGGCCGGTCGCGTCCTCGCTCTTGCCGAGGAGGCCGAGCAGGGTGCCCCAGCCCGCGATCGCGCCGCCCGCGAGCACGACGGCGGTCGCCGCGGCCGTGACGTAGACGGGCCGCCGCTCCGACTCGCCACGGCGTCGCGCCCAGAGCGCGAAGGCCGCGGCCGCCGCGACGGCGACGACGCAGAGCAGCACGGTGGCGGAGCGGGTGAGCAGGAGCGTCGCGGCGAACAGGACGATCCAGACGACGCCCCAGCGGGGACGGAGGCTGCGCGCGGCCAGCTCGATCAGCACGACGATCAGGCCGAGCAGGGCGAGGAAGCCGAGCAGGTTGCGGTTGCCGACGAGCCCCTGGATCGGCTCGCCGGTGAACAGCGCGGCCTGCGACCAGTAGAAGGCGTCCGGGATGCGGCCGGCCGGCAGGTCGATGACGAACGGCAGCACGGGCGCGCGGACGACGACCGCCACGACGAGCTCGAACAGGAGCGAGGCTCCGACGGTGATCCGCAGCGCGCGGCCGAGGGCGGTGACGAACTGCGCCGTGCTGAGCGTCAGGGCGAGGGCGACCGCCCCGAGCGAGGTGGCGAGCTGCGCGACGACGCCGATCGCGCTCGCCCCGGGGTACGCCGACCAGAGCAGCGAGAGCACGGCGAGGGCGAGGAAGGCGACGAGCGCCTTGGGCGTCCGGCTCCAGCGCAGCCGAGGCCGCACCCGGACCAGCAGCACGACGACGCCGACCAGCAGCGCCGCGACGACGACCCCCCAGCCCCACCAGCCCGCGAGGTTCCGCAGCGCCTGGCCGCCCAGCATCACCGTGAGCACGGCCACCGCGAGCGCTCGGGGAGCGGCGGGCGCGGCGCGTCGGATCATGGCGAACAGTCTAGGGAGCGGGCGGCCGGCGAGCGGGCGGGCTGCGCCTCAGACGAACGCGGCGCTGCCCGTGATCGCGCGGCCGACGATGAGCGTGTTCATCTCCCGGGTGCCCTCGTAGGAGTAGAGGGCCTCGGCATCGGCGAAGAACCGGGCGACCCCGTAGTCGAGGACGATGCCGTTGCCGCCCATCACCTCGCGGCACCAGGCGACCGTCTCGCGCATCCGCGCCGTCGTGTAGGCCTTCGCGAGTGCGGAGTGCTCGTCGCGCTGCTCGCCCGCGTCGAGCATCTCGGAGACCCGGGTGGCCAGGGCGATGCTCGCGGTGATGTTGCCGATGCTCTTCACCAGCAGGTCCTGCACCAGCTGGTGCCCGACCAGCGGCTTGCCGAACTGGACGCGCTCGCGGGCATAGCGCAGGGCGGCGTCGTAGGCGCCGATCGCGACGCCGATCGCCTGCCAGGCGACCTCGGCGCGGGTCAGCCGGAGGACCTTCGCCGTGTCGCGGAACGAGTTCGCGCCCTGCAGTCGCAGCGACTCCGGCACGCGGACGCCCTCGAGCACGATGTCGGCGTTCTGCACGGTGCGCAGGCTCTGCTTGCGGGCGATGGCCGTGGCTCGGTAGCCCGGGGTCGAGGTCGGGACGAGGAAGCCCTTCACCTGGCCGTCGGCGACGTCCTTCGCCCAGATCACGGTGACGTCGCTGAAGGTCGCGTTGCCGATCCAGCGCTTCTCGCCGTCGAGGATCCAGGTGTCGCCCTCGCGGCGGGCGGTGGTGCGCAGGCCCTGCGCGGAGTCGGAGCCGGAGTGCGGCTCCGTCAGGCCGAAGGCGCCGATCACCTCGCCCGAGGCGAGCTTCGGCAGCCACTCGGCCCGCTGCTCCTCGGAGCCGGCGACGCCGACCGTCCCCATCACCAGGCCGTTCTGCACGCCGACATAGGTGGCGATGCTCGCGTCGACCCGGCCGAACTCGAGGGCGACCCAGCCGCGGAACACCGACGAGTTCTCGATCGTCCGCGTCTCGGGCCAGGAGAGGCCGATCACACCGGTGGCATGGATCCCGGGGATGAGCTGGCGCGGGAACTCGGCGCGCTCCCAGTACTCGTCGGCGATCGGGCGGACCTGCTCCTCGAGGAACGCGCGGACGCCCACGAGGAGCTCCTTCTCGGCGGGGGTGAGCCGCGACTCGAAGCCGTAGAAGTCGGCGGTGAGCAGTTCGAAGGTCGTGCTGTCCATGGTTCATCGCTCCATCGCTCGGGCGCGCAGCGACTCGGCCCGCAGGAGCGGCGGCGGTGCGGCTCCCCCCAGCGTACGAAGGGGGTGCCCGGGCGGCGCGGACGCTGGCGATCGGCGCCAAGCGGCGGCCGCTCCTCCGGGGCCGCTCTTGTAGATCCTGCTAGCGTCGGGCCCGGCCCGCCCCGGCAGGATCCGGACGGTGCCGTCTCGCACACCGCTCCCGGAACGGAAGGCCCTCGCCGTGTTCATCCCGATCGGCAACACCCCCCGCGACTACGCCTGGGGCTCGCTCACCGGCATCTCGGACGCCCTCGGCACCGCGCCGTCCGGCCGACCCGAGGCGGAGCTGTGGCTGGGGGCGCATCCGGGCTCGCCGGCCCGCATCCTCGACCCCGCCTCCGTCGGCGCGTCGACCCTCGCCGAGTGGATCGCCCGCGAGCCCGAGACGGCGCTCGCCGGAGTCGCCGGCTCGGTCGACCCCGTGTCCGGTGCGCCGCGGCTGCCGTTCCTGCTGAAGATCCTCGCGGCGGGCGCACCGCTCTCGCTCCAGGCCCACCCGTCGTCAGCGACGGCGCAGCGCCGGTTCGTCGAGGAGGACGAGGCCGGCGTCCCGCGCGACGCGGCCGAGCGCAACTACAAGGACCCGTTCCACAAGCCCGAGCTGATCTACGCGCTCACCGAGAGCTTCGACGCGCTCTGCGGCTTCCGCGAGCTCGACGGCACCCGGGCGCTGCTGGCCGAGCTGGCCGGTCGCGCGGCGGGGGAGGAGGCGGCGGCGATCACGCGCTTCGCCGCGGAGCTCGAGGGCGAGCCGACGGTCGTGCTCCGCCGGGCGGTCTCCTGGCTGCTCGCCGACGGCGACCGCGCGGAGGTCGCGGCGCTGATCGCCGCGGTGGTGGGAGCGTCGCACGGTGACGACCGCCTCGAGACCGAGACGGTGCGCTCGCTCGCCGAGGCCTACCCGGGCGACCCGGGCGTCGTGCTCTCGCTGCTGCTCAACCGCGTGCGGCTCGCCCGCGGCGAGGTGCTCTACCTGCCCGCCGGCAACATCCACGCGTATCTCGCGGGCACCGGGGTCGAGCTGATGGCCGCCTCCGACAACGTGCTGCGCGGCGGGCTCACGCCCAAGCACATCGACGTGCCCGAGCTGGTCAGCGTGCTCGAGTTCTCGCCGCTGCCGGTGCCGTACCTGCCGGCCGAGGAGCCCGCGCCCGGGCTGCGGGTCTACCGGCCGGACGTGCCGGACTTCCTGCTCGCCGTCGTCGAGCCGACTTCGGACGAGCCGGTGCGCGTCGAGCTCGACGGACCGGCCATCGCGATCGCCACCGCCGGCGCGTTCACCGTGCACGGCGCAGAGGGCTCCGTCGAGGTCGAGCGCGGCGGCAGCGTGTACGTGACGCCGTCGGAGCGCGCCCTCTCGGTCACCGGCCGCGGCACCCTCTTCGTCGCCACCGTCTGACGGCCTGCCTGCCGATCGAGCAGCCCGCGGGGCGCACCATGCTGGTCGAGTAGCGCGCAGCGCGTATCGAGACCCACCTCCGTCAGCCCGCCGTTCTTGCAGCGGTGGATCTCGATACGCCCGCTGCGCGGGCTACTCGATCAGCATGATTCCGCTCGGCGCGCGGAGCACGCGCGCAGCACGGTGTACTCCGAGCAGGGAGACGTCGGCGATCGCGCCGGTCAGGAGGCGGCCGCGGCCGCCGACGCGAAGGTGCGGCGGTAGGCCGCCGGCGTCGTCTGCAGCACGCGGGCGAAGTGGTGGCGGAGGACGGCAGCGGTGCCGAAGCCGACGCGGGTGGCGATCGCCTCGAGGGTCAGGTCGGACTCCTCCAGCAGCTGCTGGGCGCGGAGGAGCCGCTGGCGGTTCAGCCAGGCCAGCGGCGTGGTGCCCAGGTCGGCGCGGAAGCGGCGGGCGAAGGTGCGCGGCGACATCAGCGCTCGCCGGGCGAGCAGGTCGACGCTGAGCTCCTCGTCGAGGTGGTGCAGCATCCACTCGGTGACGTCGGCGAGCGAGTCCGCGCGCGCCTCCGGGATCGGCGTCGGGATGAACTGCGCCTGGCCGCCGTGGCGCTGCGGCGGCACCACCATGCGGCGCGCGACGACGTTCGCGGCCGCGGCGCCGAGCTCCTCGCGGACGATGTGCAGGCACGCGTCGATCCCGGCCGCGGTCCCGGCGCCCGTGACGATCCGGCCCTCCTGCACGAACAGGACGTCCGGGTCGACCTCGACCGCCGGGTGGCGCCGGGCGAGCTCGTCGGCGTGCATCCAGTGCGTCGTCGCCCGCCGCCCGTCGAGCAGTCCCGCCTCGGCCAGCACGAAGGCGCCGCTGCAGACGCTCACGATCCACGCCCCGCGCTCGTGGGCGCGGCGCAGCAGGGCGAGCACGCGCTCGTCGGCGGGGCCGATCGGGTGCGCCGGCACGGCGATCAGGTCGGCGTCCTCGGCCGCCTCGAGGCCGTCGGCGATCGTCAGCTCGAAGCCGAGCGAGGTGCGCACCGGCCCCGGATCCGCGGTCGCGATGCGGAAGTCGAACACCGGCCCGCCGTGGTCGCGCCGGTCGATCCCGAACACCTCGCAGACCACGCCGAACTCGAACGGGGCGACCCCGGGCAGGGCGAGGACGGCGACGGAGTGGAGCACGGCGGCAGGATATCGCGACACCACGAGATCCCGCCACCTGGCCCGCGCCACCCCGCCGCTAGGGTTGCGTCGGTGCGCGCGCGGCGCCCGTCATCGAGGAGGATCCACATGGCATGGCTGGTCACCGGGGGAGCCGGGTACATCGGAGCGCACGTGGTGCGCGCGTTCGCCGAGCAGGGCATCGACCCCGTCGTCCTCGACGATCTGTCGTCCGGCCACGAGGGCTTCGTCCCCGAGGGCGTGCCGTTCCACCGCGGCTCGATCCTCGACGAGGCGCTGCTGGACGAGGTCTTCGCGCAGCACGACATCCAGGGCGTCGTGCACGTCGCCGGCTTCAAGTACGCGGGAGTCTCGGTGCAGCGCCCGCTGCACACCTACGAGCAGAACGTCACCGGCACGATGCGCGTGCTCGCCGCGATGGAGCGCGCCGGCGTCCGCTCCATCGTCTTCTCCTCCAGCGCCGCGGTGTACGGCGCGGTCGACGTCGAGCTCGTCACCGAGAGCACCCCCAAGAGCCCCGAGTCGCCCTACGGCGAGTCGAAGCTGATCGGCGAGTGGCTGCTGGCCGACGCCGGCCGCGCGCACGGGGTGCGCCACGCCTCGCTCCGCTACTTCAACGTGGTCGGCTCCGGCTACCCGGACGTCTACGACACCAGCCCGCACAACCTCTTCCCGCTGGTGTTCGAGGCGCTGCTGGCCGGCCGGACGCCGCGCATCAACGGCGACGACTACCCCACTCCGGACGGCACCTGCGTCCGCGACTACATCCACGTCGCCGATCTCGCGCTCGCGCACGTCGCGGCGGCGCAGCGCCTGGCCGCCGGCGAGCCGATCGAGCCCGTCTACAACCTCGGCAGCGGAACCGGCGCCTCGGTCGGCGAGATCATGACCGCGATCGCCGACAGCACCGGCATCGCCTTCACCCCGGAGGTCGCGCCGCGCCGCCCGGGCGACCCGCCCCGCATCGTCGCCTCGGGCGAGACCGCGGCCCGCGACCTCGGCTGGGAGATGCGCCACACCGTCGCCGAGATGGTGGAGAGCGCCTGGCGCGCCCGGAGCGCCGCGGGGTCCTGACGCCGGCCGGGAGCTTCGACACGGTCGCGACACGCCGGTGTGTCGTGAACCCTCCACGGCGGGTTGAGGGTTTATGGTCCGCGACTTGACCTCAGCGAATGACACCGGTGTAATTACTGAGGCGGCCCACCCTCCGGGAGGAGCCGGTCGCCGATCATGTTCGCGGGCGGGGTAGGAGACGGTATGGCGATTCCCGACAGCGTCTCTGGCAGCGACAGAGGCTTCGGAAACGACAGAGGTCGCGGAAACGACAGAGCTCCGGGCGACGAACGGACCTCCGGCATGAGCGCGGTCCCCGAGGACTGGTTCGTCGATCCCGTCCGGCTCGGCGTCCCCGGCGTCCGCCAGGGCATCGACTCGGGCAGCGAGGCGCCCGGCGGCGCCCTCTCCTGGCAGGTCGACTCGCTCTGCGCGCAGACCGACCCCGAGGCGTTCTTCCCCGAGAAGGGCGGATCCACGCGCGACGCGAAGAAGATCTGCACCTCCTGCGAGGTCCGGGCGCAGTGCCTCGAGTACGCGCTCGAGAACGACGAGCGCTTCGGCATCTGGGGCGGCCTCTCCGAGCGCGAGCGCCGCAAGCTGCGCCGCCGGGCGTGACGACCGCCGCTCACCGGAGGCGGCGAGCCGCCGCGGGGCGCCCCGCGCCCATCGCTTAGGGTGGTCCGCGATGTATCCCCGAGTAACCGCCGTCCTGGTCGCCCACAACGGCGCGGCCTACCTGGAACGCACCCTCGCGGCGCTGCGGGCCCAGACCCGACAGCCCGATGCGACCGTGTTCGTCGACGGCGGATCGAAGGATGCGACCGGGCAGCTCCTCTCCGGCTGGGGTCCGACCCAGTTCGTCCAGGTCGCCGAGAACCTCCCGTTCGGCCAGGCCGTCGCCCGCGCCGTGCGCGTCATGCAGGCGCCGTCGGGGGAGGACGAGTGGCTGTGGCTGCTCGCCGCCGACTCCGCTCCTGAGCCGGGTGCGCTCGCCGCACTCCTCGGCGCGGTCGAGGTCGCGCCCTCCGTCGCGGTCGCCGGACCGAAGGTCATGGACTGGACCCGCTCCGGCTACATCCGCAGCTACGGCGAGTCGATCACCAACTACGGCACCACCGTGCACCTCGTCGAGGACGAGCTCGACCAGGGCCAGCACGACGCCACGCCCGACGTGCTCGCCGTCGCCGCCGGCGGCATGCTCGTGCGGCACGCGCTCTGGGAGGAGCTGGGCGGCTTCGACCCCGGGCTGCCCGTGGTCGACGACGCCCTCGACTTCTCGATCCGCACCCGCCTCGCCGGACACCGGGTCAGCCGCGTCCCCGACGCGCGGGTCACCACCGCGCGCATCGGCCTCCAGCGCCCCGACGGCCGCCGGATCGACAGCGGGGAGCGCCGCCGCGCCCGCCAGCACCGCACCGCGCAGCTGCACCGCCGCCTCGCCTACGCCCCGGTGGCGTTGCTCGTCCTGCACTGGCTCTCGCTCGTGCCGCTCGCCGTCGGCCGCGCGGCCGTCCGGCTCCTGCGCAAGCAGCCCGGCCTCGTCGGCGGCGAGCTGCTCGCGGCCTTCGTCGTCGCGTTCGGCGGCACCAAGGTCTTCCACGCCAGGCGCGTCCTCCGCTCGTCGAAGAACGTCGGCTGGAAGGCCATCGCGCCGCTGCGCATCCCGCTCGACGTGGTCCGCCAGCTCCGCTCGGTCCGGCACGACGCCGTCCGGGTGCAGGCCAGCCGCGAGCGGCACCCGCTGCACTTCTTCCAGGGCGGCGGAGTCTGGATCGTCCTGGTCGCCGCGATCGCCGGGCTGATCGTCTACGCGCGCCTGCTCGCCGCCACCGCCATGGGCGGCGGCGGTCTGCTCACCCTCTCGCCGTCGGTCGGCGAGCTGTGGCGGAACGCCGCGTACGGCTGGCGCGACCTCGGCTCCGGCTTCATCGGCGCGGCGGACCCGTTCGCCGCGGTGCTCGCCGTGCTCGGCTCGCTCACCTTCTGGGCGCCGAGCTTCTCGATCGTCCTCCTCTACCTCACGGCTCTGCCGCTCGCGACGATGGGCGCGTGGATGATGATCGCCCGCCTCACCGCGCGGCCGATCGCCCGCGGCGCCGGAGCCTTCGTCTACCTGCTCGCGCCGGCCTTCTTCGCCGCTCAGTCCGAGGGCCGCCCGGCCGCGATCCTGGTGCACGTCCTGCTGCCCTGGCTCTTCTTCGCCGGCTTCGGCGCCTACCGCTCGTGGTCGTCCTCGGCGACCGCGTCGATCCTCGCGGCGGCGGTCGTCGCCTGTGCGCCGGTGCTCGCCGTGCCGCTCGCGCTGATCTGGATCGTCGTGCTGGCCACCTCGGGGCGCCGGATCGGGCGCTTCGCCGGACTGCCGATCCCGGCCCTCGCCCTGCTCTTCCCGATCATCGTCGCGCACGCCCAGCGCGGCGACTGGTTCGCGATCCTCGCCGACCCCGGTGTGCCGCTGCCCTCCGCCCGGGCGGACTTCTTCTCGCTCCTCGCAGGGTTCCCGTCCGGCGTCACGACCGGGTGGCTCGAGTTCCTCGGCGGTCTCGGCATCCCCGCGTCGGCGGCGGGTCTTGCGACCGCGGTGCTCGTGCTGCCCCTGGTGATCTCCGCACTCGCGGCGCTGCTGCTCCCGAACAACCTGTCCGCCCTGGGCGGGGTGGGCGTGGCCGCCGCCGGCCTGCTGACCGCGGCGCTCGCACAGGGCATCCAGGTCGTGACCACCGGATCCGAGGCGGTCGCCGTCTGGAGCGGAACGGGCCTCAGCCTGTACTGGCTCGGCCTGGTCGTCGGCTTCTCGCTCTCGGTCGCCGCGCTGCCGTCCTACCGGGTCGTCCCGGCGCTGGTCGTGACCGCCGCCGCCGTCGTGGCGGTCGCTCCGCTGGCGGTGCTGTTCCCGACGGGCGGCGGGACCGTGACGACCGCCGGCTCCGACCGCTCGCTGCCGGCCTACGTCGCCGCCGAGGCGCAGAACGAGCCGCGGGTGGGCACGATCGTGCTCGTCCCGCAGTCGGACGGCGGGATCCTCGCGCGCCTCGAGCGCGGCGCGGGAGCGACCCTCGACCAGCAGTCGACCCTCGCCGCGACCGGCACCGAGCAGACCGACGCCATCGACGAGCTGGCCGGCAACCTCGTCTCGCGCACCGGCTACGACATCGGCGCGGCCCTGCAGGACCTCGGCGTCCGCTTCGTCGTGCTCGCCCCGCCGACCAGCACCGACGCCGGTGACGCGGCCTCGGCCGTCAGCGCCCGCGCCGCGGTCTCGCTGGACGGCAACGCCGCGTTCTCCGCCGTCGGCGACACCCAGTACGGCCTGCTCTGGACCGCGGTCGACACCGAGGGCACCCGGATCGACGCGGCGCCGCAGGGCGTCGTCGGCCCCTTCGGCGTGGCTTACACGATCGCGCTGCTGATCGTGTTCCTGGTCGCCTTCCTGCTGGCCGTCCCGACCGGCCTCTCGCTCGAGCGCTCCCGCTCGGGAGCCGCCGTCGCGGGGATCGACGACGAGCCCGGCGAGGCCACCGGCCAGTTCGACGACGGGACCGACGATGCCTGACCGGTCGAACCCCGGATCCGCGACACCTGACCCCGCCGACCAGGAGAAGCGCATGTCGCAGTCCCCGTCCCGCCCCTCCCGCGCCGACCGGCGTGCCGAGCGCGGCGGCTCGAAGCCCGCTCCGGCGAAGCCGACGGGCGCCCGCGACCGGACCGTCTCGGCCGCCCGCCACCGCCGGACCGTGCTCCGCAGTGCCGCCGGCGCCGCCGGACTGGCCCTGGCCGTCGCCGCGGTCGTGCTGCCGCAGATCCTGCCGACACCGCTGGCGACCGTCGCCGCCGACGGCGTGGTCGTCACGCCGGTGGCGGCGGACGGCACCCTCGTCTGCGCGGGCAGCCTGATCGACGCGAGCGACCCCGAGGAGCTCCGCGCCCTCGACGACTCGGGCACCTCGCTCTGGCCGCGGGACGCGACCGGCGACCAGTCGGTCCTGGACGAGGCCGACGTGGCCGCCCCGGGCACCGGCATCACCCGGCTCGCCGTCCCCGCCGAGTCCGACCCGACGCCCGGCGGCGTGACGACGCAGTCGATCGCCACCGAGCAGCTCTCCGGCCTCTCGGCGCTCGGCTGCGCGGAGCCCTCGGCCGACAGCTGGCTCGTCGCCGGATCGACCGACGTCGGCCGGACCTCGGTGCTCGTCCTCGCCAACGCCAGCGAGGTCGCGGCCACCGTGGACCTCTCGCTCTACGGCGAGAACGGCGTCGTCCCGGCGACCGGCGCCACCGGCATCGTCGTCCCCGCCGGCACCGTCCGCGCCCTCCCGCTCGCCGGGCTCGCTCCCGACGTGGTCCAGCCGGTCGTGCGGATGACCGCGCGCGGCGGCGAGATCGCGGCGAGCATCCAGAGCAGCGCCATCTCCGGCCTGACGCCGCAGGGCGTCGAGACGACCGGCCCCGCGGCGACGCCGGCCACCCTCACCGTGATCTCCGGCTTCACCGTCGCGACGCCCCCGGCGGACACGGCGGGCGACGACGGCACGGGCGGCGAGGGCACTCCCGTCCTGCGGATCCTCGCGCCCGGCGAGGCGGACAGCACCGTCTCGATCGAGGTCGCCAACGAGGACCCGAGCGGCATCGGCACCTCGACGCAGGTGGTGGTCCCGGCCGGCCGCGTCGGCGAGGTCCCCCTCTCCGGCCTGGCGGACGGCTCCTACCGCGTCACGCTCACCTCGGACCAGCCCGTCGTGGCGGCCGGGCGCACGACGTCGACCGGCGGCGCCGGGACGGACTTCGCCTGGTTCGTCTCCGGGACCGCGACCGACGTTCCCTTCGGCGTCGGCAACACCGGCGAGGCGGGGGCCGTGCTGCACCTCGCGAACGGCAGCGACACCTCGGCGTCGGTGCAGCTCGAGTCGGAGGCCGGCAGCCGCACGCTCGACATCGGTCCGTTCGCCTCGGTGTCGGCCGAGCTCGGCGTCGACGCCGTCGTCGTCACGAGCGATCAGCCGGTGCAGGCGTCGGTCTCGATCGCGAGCGAGGGGCGGATCGCGGGCTACGCGATCGTGCCGCCCGGGCCGCTGTCCTCGCCGGTCACCGTCTACTCGCACTGAGCGGTCGGCGTCTCGGAGGCGCCGCTCGGCTCCGTGGTGCCGGACGCTGGTGCCGGAGGCTCAGTGGTGCCGGACGCTGGTGCCGGAGGCTCAGTGGTGCCGGACGCTGGTGCCGGAGGCTCAGTGGTGCCGGAACCGGTCCGGGGAGATGTCCCAGGGGTCGCGGCCGAGCAGCTCCGCGACCGCGCGGAAGACGTAGCTCTCGATCATCATCCGCTGGTGCCACTCGTCGCGGCGGTGCAGCTTCGCCAGCCGCTCGATCGGCACGCGGTACAGCGTGATGCGCCGCGCGGCGTGGTCGACCCGCCAGCGCGCGATGCCCGTGCCCTCGAGCCGGGCCGGGTCGACGTCGGGCGTGGAGGCGAGCTCCACCCGGATCCCCGCCAGCTCGTCCGGCCAGGCGTCGCGGAGGTAGTCGAAGGCCGAGCCGATGGTCGTCTCGAAGAAGTCCGCCCGGGTCTGCAGCGGCGGCAGGTGCGGGCCGGTGACGGCGCCGCGGATGCCCCGGCCGTGCCGGTCGCGCGAGCCGCCGCGCACCGAGCTCGACTGACGAGCGGTGGAACGGCGTGCGCGGGGCATTGGACCAGCTTATGGCCCCGCGGCCTCTTGCTACTGTGGCGCGATGGACCGACGGCAGTGCTCGCGCACCGGGTGCAGCCTCCCCGCGGTCGTGACGCTCACCTACGACTACCGGGACTCGCTCGTCGCGGTCGGGCCGCTCAGCCCGCAGCCCGATCCGCACGGCTACGACCTGTGCGCCGAGCACGACCGGCGGCTGCTGGTGCCCCGGGGCTGGGAGACCGTGCGCTATCTCGAGCCGCCGTCGGCCTGAGCGTCCTGCGGAGCCGGAGCGCTCGGTGCAGCCCGAGTTCCCCGCGGAGCCCGAGGGGCCTCGCGCACCGGGAAGCCGCGCGGCGCGTCCGCGAGCACCGGTGCGAGCCGGCTCATCCGCCGGTCGACGAGTTCCAGCGCCCGCTCCTCGCGGCGGCGGCGCAGCGCGGCGACGGCGAGCAGGAAGTCCTCGGCGGGTGCGGCCGGGAGCGGTGAGACGAACGCGGCGGCCTCCTGCGCCAGCGAGCGGGCGAGCTGCGAGCGCGAGGGCTCGGTCATCCCGGAGCGCTGGCGGAGGAACTGGGCGAGCCGGCGCGCCAGGGCGTCGGGCAGCCGGGCCACGTCGGCGGTCGCCGCCCAGCCGGTGAGCGGCGCCGGGATCTCGACGACGAGCGGGGGCGCGGCCGGTACCCGCTCGAGCTGGCTGTGCGTGCCGGCGAGCACGTCGCCGAGCCGGCGAGAACGGCGCGACAGCAGGCCCACCACCGCGGCCAGCCCACCTGCTGTCATCACGATCTCGAGCACGCCGGTGAGACCCCGGACGAGGGCGTGGCGGAAGCCGATCGCGCCTCCGTCGTCGCGGACGACCCGGGCGCCGACGGCGAGCTTGCCGAGCGAGCGCCCCCGCGTCGCGGTCTCGACGGCGACGGGCACCAGCACGATCGAGACCACCAGGGCGGCGATCGCGACGGCGGCCGAGGCGGCGGCGTCGAGCCCGCCGTCGCTCGCGAGGACGGCGACGAGGTAGAACAGACCGAAGGCGAGCAGGAACTCCGCGACGAGGTCGATGATCGCGCCGGCGGCCCGCAGGACGAACGAGGTGACGGGGATCTCGAGGGCGATCGCCTCGCCGGTGACCAGGCCCGCCGTGTCGAAGCCGGTGCTGTCGAGGCGGGCGTCGTCGCGGTCGTCGGACATGCAGCAGCTCCCTCGATCGTCGGCCCCGGCTATCATCTCAGCAGATGGACATCGATGCTCTCTCGGCCGCGCGCGGCGGCCAGTGGACCCGCCTGGACGAGCTCGCGCGCAAGCGCCGGCTGACCGGCGGCGAGGCCGACGAGCTCGTGGAGCGCTACCAGTCCGCCTCCGCCGATCTCGCCGCGATCTCCTCGACCGCGGGGTCGACCGCCGTGGGCACGCGCCTGGCAGTCTCGCTCTCGCGGGCGCGGGGCCGCCTGACCGGGACGCGCGAGGATCCGCTCGCCGCGGTCGCCCGCTTCGCCGTCGTCTCGTTCCCCGCCGCGCTCTACCGGATCCGCTGGCTGACCCTGGCCGTCGCGCTGGCGACCGTGCTGGTCGCCGGCCTCTTCGCGGTCTGGATCCTCGGTGACCCGCGCCTGCTCGCCGCGCTCGGCGACGACGAGCAGCTGCGCCGCTTCGCGCAGGAGGACTTCGTCGACTACTACTCGGAGAACCCGGCCGCGTCCTTCGCCGGTCAGGTGTGGACCAACAACGCCTGGATCGCGGCGCAGTGCGTCGCCTTCGGCATCGTCGGCGTCTACGTGCCGTACATCCTGCTGCAGAACGCGCAGAACCTCGGCACGTCGATCGCCGTGATGTTCCACGTCGGCGAGGGCGACACCTTCTTCCTCTACATCCTCCCGCACGGCCTGCTCGAGCTGACGGCGGTCTTCGTCGCCGCGGCGGCCGGGCTGCGGATCTTCTGGGCCTGGATCGCGCCCGGGCCGCGCACCCGGGGGCAGGCGCTCGCGGAGGACGCGCGGAGCCTGTTCACGGTCGCGATCGGGCTGGTCTTCGTGCTGCTCGTCTCGGGCGTGATCGAGGGCTTCGTGACGCCGGCGCCGTGGCCGTGGTGGCTGAAGATCGGCATCGGCGCGCTCGCGCTCGGCGGCTTCATCGCGTACTTCCTGGTGCTCGGCGGCCGGGCCGTGCGCGCGGGGGAGACGGGCGACCTCGGCCGCTTCGACGCCGGTTCGCGGAGCATCAGCGAGGGCTGAGCGCGAGGTCCGGGCTCAGAGCCGGCCGGTGGCCTTCAGCGCGAGGTAGCGGTCGGCGAGGGCGGGCGGCAGCTTCTCCGGCGAGGCGAGCACCACGTCGCCGCCGAGCCGCCGCACGGCGGCCGCCAGCCGGTCCGCGTCGGCGAGTGAGCGCTCCGCCGCCGCGGCCGCGTAGACCGCACCGCGGTCGCCGCGGTCGGCGGCCATCCGGGCCAGCTCGGGGTCGATCGCGCAGGCGACGACCACGGTGTGCTGCCTCGTGAGCTGCGGGAGCACCGCGAGCAGCCCCTCCGATGCGCCGACGGAGTCGAGCGCGGTGAGCAGCACGACGAGCGAGCGCTGCGAGACCAGCGTGCGCACCTGGCCCGGCACAGCCGACCAGTCGGTCTCGATCAGCTGCGGCTGCACGGGGGCGAGCGCGTCGACGACGCGGCTCAGCACCTCCGTGCCGGTCGCGCCGTGCACGCGGGCGCGCCGGGCGCGGTCGAAGGCGAGGACGTCGATGCGGTCGCCGGCCGAGGCGGCCAGCGCCGACAGCAGCAGTGACGCCTCGATCGCCGTGTCCAGGCGCGGCTCGTCGTCGATGCGGGCGGCGGAGGTGCGGCCGGTGTCGAGCACGAGCACCACCCGCCGGTCGCGCTCGGGCCGCCAGGTGCGGACGACGGGCTCGCGGCGCCGGGCGGTGGCCCGCCAGTCGAGCGAGCGGACGTCGTCGCCGCGGACGTACTCGCGCAGGCTGTCGAACTCGGTGCCCTGACCGCGGATCATCACGCTGGTGCGCCCCTCCAGCTCGCGCAGGCGGGCGAGGCGCGAGGGCAGGTGGCGGCGGGAGCGGAACGGCGGCAGCACCCGGACGACCGCGGGCGCCGCGAGGGTCGCCTGCCGGCCGGCCAGCCCGAGGACGCCGTTCGAGCGGATCGTCGCGTGCAGCGCCCGGCGCTCTCCGCGGCGGCGCGGCTCGAGGACCGTGCGGACCGCGCGGCGCTCGCCCGGCGGCAGCCGCAGCGGCGAGCGGGTCGCGAGCGCCCCGGCGGAGGGCTCCCAGGCGTCGCGGACGACGCCGGTGATCCGGCGCCGTCCCGTGTTCGTGATCAGCAGCGTCGCCTCCGCGCGCTCGCCGAGGCGCACCCGGTCGGGGGTCCGCCGCTCGAGCGCGACCGCGCGCGCGGAGCCGGCCACCGCGAGGTCGACGCCCACCAGGATCAGCCAGATCAGCAGCCAGAGCCCGAGCACGGCGAAGGCGACCTCGGCCCGGCGTCCGAGCAGGACGACCGGCACGAGGCCGACGAGGAGGACGAGGACGGAGCGTCCGGTGAGGTGCACGGCTCAGACCGGGACGCGGACCTGCTGCAGGATGCCTCCGAGGACGGCCTCCGTGCGCACGCCCTCGAGCTCCGCCTCGGGCTGGAGCTGCATCCGGTGCCGCAGCACGGGCAGGACCATCGCCTGGACGTGGTCCGGGGTGATCGAGCCGTAGCCGTTCAGCCAGGCCCAGGCGCGGCTCGCGGCGAGCAGCGCCGTCGATCCGCGGGGGCTGACGCCGAGCTTCACACTCGGGCTCTCGCGGGTCGCACGGGCGAGGTCGACGATGTAGCCGAGCACGTCGGGGCCGGCGCCGACGCGGCGGACGGAGGCCTGGGCCGCGCGCAGCCGCCCCGCCTCCAGCACCGGGTGGACGCCCGCGGCGGCGAGGTCGCGCGGGTCGAAGCCGGCCGCGTGCCGCGAGAGCACCTCGACCTCGACCTCCCGCGGCGGCACGTCCAGCACCAGCTTGAGCAGGAAGCGGTCGAGCTGCGCCTCGGGGAGCAGGTAGGTCCCCTCGTACTCGACCGGGTTCTGCGTCGCCGCGACGAGGAACGGGTCGGGGAGGCGGAGCGTGCGGCCGTCGACGCTGACCTGGCGCTCCTCCATCGCCTCGAGGAGGGCGGCCTGCGTCTTCGGCGGCGTGCGGTTGATCTCGTCCGCGAGCAGCAGGTTCGTGAAGACCGGGCCCTCGCGGAAGGCGAAGCCCGAGGTGGAGGCGTCGTAGACGAGCGAGCCGGTGATGTCACCGGGCATCAGATCGGGGGTGAACTGCACGCGCCGGGTGTCCAGTCCCAGCGAGACCGAGAGTGCGCGCACGAGCAGCGTCTTCGCGACGCCCGGCACGCCCTCGAGCAGCACGTGCCCGCCTGCCAGCAGGGCGATCAGCAGCCCGGAGACGGCGCCGTCCTGGCCGACGACGGCGCGGCCGACCTCGGAGCGGACGCGGTCGAGCTCGCGGCGGAGCTCGTCATCCGCGATCGGGGGGAGGGAGGAGTCGCTCATCGGAGGGGGCCTTCCGGTCGTTCGTGGTCGGGCTGATCGTGGTCGAGGCGGTCGCGCGCGGGGCGCCCGGTGCCGGGTCCTGCGGTGCCCGACCCTGCGGTGCCGGCCGCGGCGGTGCCCGTGCTGGGTGCGCGGGCGGCGCGGAGCGCGCGCTCGAAGCGCAGGAGCTCGTCGGAGGCGGCCACGAGAGCGGTGTCGTCGGCCGGCTCGTCGTCGACGAGGAGCCGGCGCACGGCGCGCGGGTCGCGCTCGAGCAGGGCCGCGGCCGCCGCGACGACCTCGTCCACTCCGCTCGAGGGGGCCAGGCCGAGCAGGGCGGCGGAGCGGTGCAGCGTGCCGATCCGCAGGGCGTCCAGCGCGCGCACCCGGGTGGCGCCGTGGGCGTAGAGGCGGGCCCGGCCGCGCGCGGTCTCGCTCGCGTGCACGACGACGGGCAGCGGCTCGACGGCGAGCGGGCCGAAGCGCCGCCCGCGCCAGACGGCGGAGGCGACGAACACCCCGACGAGCAGCAGCAGCGCCGGCGTGACCCAGCCCGGCGCGAGATCGGCCGGGTCGACGGCGGCGGAGGTCGCGTCGGCCGCGCCGGCGCGGTACCAGACCAGGCGGTCCTCGCCGCCGAGGAGGCCCAGCGCGAGGGCGGCGCGTCCCTCCTCGGCGACGGTGCCGTTGCGCAGGAGGTCGGCGTCGCCGACGGCGATCACGTCGGGGCCGCCGGCCGCGGAGTCGGCGACGAGCGCGAACGCGTCGTCACCGGACGGGAAGCAGCCCACGGCGCCGCCCTCGAGGACGCGGAAGGTGCTGCCGCCCGCGGGGATCCCCTCGGCGCGCTCCGCAGCGGGCAGCGCGCAGGAGGCGGCGAGCACGCCGTCCTCCTGCGGCGCGCCGGCGAAGGCGACGCCGGGCAGCAGCGCGTCGAGGGCCGCGCCGGACGGCTCGACGAGGACGACCGCGGCGGGGTCCTCGGCGAGCCGGGCGTACTGCTCCTCGTCCAGGGCCGAGCCCGGATCGTCGATCAGCAGCGTGCTGCCCGGGCCGACCGCGCGCAGGGCCTCGTCGAGCGAGTCGGCGCGGACGACGTCGACGCCCTGCTCGCGCAGGACCTGGGCGACCGCGCGGGCGCCGTCCGGTGCCGCGCTGTCGACGTCGAGGTCGGCGGCGGGCACCGGGGAGCCGGTCGCCACGGTCAGCAGGACCGTGCCGACGACGACGATCGCCGCGAGGAGCACCCAGATCCGTCCCCGGCGCAGCAGCGCGCCGAGGGTGGGGGAGGAGACGGTGTCGACGGGAGCGTCCGACGCCGGCGAAGCAGCGGGCGCGGTCATCGCAGCGCCTCGAGCGGGACCGGCGCGGCCGCGAGCGCGCGGTCGAGCTCGGCGACCCGCTCGCAGTCCTCGCGCCCGCAGGGCAGGCCGAGGTAGCGGACCCGGTCGAAGGCGTCCGCCGAGCGCCGGAGTGCGTCGGCCGAGGCGGGGAAGACGGCAGCGGCCCGGCGGGAGAAGCCGTGCGCGGTGGTGCCGGGCGAGACGGCGAGGATCGTGCGCTCGTCCAGGGCACGCACCAGGGCGCGGAACCGCTCCACCAGCGCCTCGTCCCAGTCGCCCCGGGCGGCCGCCGCCTCGGCGAGGGCGCGCAGCTCCGCGGCCGAGCGGCCGTCGTCGTCGGCGAGGACCGCCCCGGTCACGCGACTGCGCTGCCGCAGTCGCGGCCGTCCCGCGAGGACGAGGGCGACCACGACGAGCGCCACCAGCACGAGCACGCCGATCAGCGCCGCGAGCGGCACGCCGACGCCGTCGCCCGGCAGGGTGAGCGAGGTGAACCAGTCGCGCACGGCCTGCACCAGGCGGTCGAACCAGTTCGGCTCGGCGGCGCGGTAGCGCGGGTCGGCGAGCTCCTCGAGGAGCAGGCGGCGGGCCTCCTGCGCATCGGGGTCGAGCGGCGCCGTGGCGAGCGCGAGGCGGATCACGGCGCGGTCCGCTCCGGAGCGGGGAAGGGGTCGGGGGACTCGCGCCCGGCCGCGCGCTCCTCGACGTGCCGCATCAGCACGAGGTCGAAGCCCTCGCGCCGGATCCGGCGATCGAGGTAGACGAGCCCGGTGACCGCCGACTGCAGCACCGTGCCGACCGCGCCGACGACGAGGCCGACGGCGACCGAGAGCAGCGCGACGACGATCGACGCGACGACCTGCGCGTTCGGATCGGTCGGCGCGACCAGCGCCCCGCCGATCGGGATCAGCAGGCTGAACGGCGTCGAGACGACCTGCCCGGCCGCCTGGATGATGACCGCCATCAGCGCGAGCGCGCCGAACGTCCGCCAGAACCCGCCGGTGACGAGCCGCCAGGAGCGCGCGACCGCCCGGCGCAGCGGGAGCCGCTCGAGCACCAGGAGGCTCGGCACCAGCGCGAGCTTCGTCGCGAGCCAGACGCCCACCGCGGTCGCGGCGAGGCCGGCCAGCACGAGCACCAGGATCCCGCCGACGACCGCGCTGGCCCCCGCGTCCTGGGCGCCGAGGAGGAAGAGCGGCACCGAGAGCGCCGCCGCGGCGAGGACCAGCACCAGGACGCCGACGCCCTGCAGCACGGTCCAGCCCACCAGCGCCCAGAAGCGGCCGCGGAGCCGCCGGAGCAGCGCGCGCAGCGTCGGCCGCTCGCCCAGGACGGCGCGCGACACCTCGAGCACGACGACGCCCTGCACGAGCGCGCCGGTGGCCAGGGTGACGGCGAGCGGGATCAGCGCCGCGAGCACGACGATCGCCAGCGACCCCGACGCGACGGCGTCCCGATCGGCGACCTCGGCCTGGGTGATCCGGCCGACCGCGAGAAGTGCGACGGCGCCGTAGAGCACGAGGGCGAGCAGCGAGCCGAGGCCCTGGACGAGCAGCGCGACGCCGAGGGTGGTGCGCGGGCTGCGGCGGAGGACCGCGAAGGGCGCGCCGAGCAGGGTGCCGAAGCCGAGCGGCCGCAGCGGGATCAGTCCGGGCTTGGGCGGGGGAGTCCAGCCCTGCGGCGGGGGCGGGCCGGCGGGACCCGCGGTCGGAGACCAGGACACGGGCGCGACCGGTGCGACGCGCGGCCGCGCGTGGTCGCCCTCCGGAGCCCCGGCGGGCGGTGGCCACTGAGCTGCGTCGGTCATCCCTCCCATGCTGTCACAGCCGCGCTCGGCCCTCGCGGTCGGGCGCGGCCGTGCTCCCACTCGCGTCGGTTAGCCTGACCCCATGAGCGCGCGAATCCTGGTGGTCGACGACGATGCGGCCCTGGCCGAGATGATCGGCATCGTCCTGCGCGCGGAGGACTGGGACGTCTCCTTCTGCGCCGACGGCACGGGCGCCCTCGAGGCCTTCCGGCGGGCCCGGCCGGACCTCGTCCTGCTCGACCTGATGCTGCCCGGGATCGACGGCATCGAGGTCTGCCGCCGGATCCGCGCCGAGTCCGGCGTCCCGATCATCATGCTGACCGCCAAGTCGGACACCTCCGACGTCGTGCAGGGCCTCGAGTCCGGCGCGGACGACTACATGGTCAAGCCGTTCGACCCGAAGGAGCTGGTCGCGCGGATCAAGACGCGCCTGCGCCCCTCCCAGGTCGCCGCCAACGCCGTCCTGCAGGTCGGCGACCTCAGCCTCGACGTCGCCGGGCACGAGGTCCGCCGCGGCGAGACCCGCATCGGCCTGACACCGCTCGAGTTCGACCTCCTCCTCGCCCTCGCCTCCAAGCCCCAGCAGGTGTTCACGCGCGAGATGCTGCTGGAGCAGGTCTGGGGCTACCACTACAAGGCCGACACCCGGCTCGTGAACGTCCACGTGCAGCGCCTGCGCGCGAAGGTCGAGAAGGACCCGGACGATCCGCGCATCGTGATGACCGTGCGCGGCGTCGGCTACCGCGCCGGCTCCGTGCTGCCGAGCTGACGTGAGCCTCGCGCGCCGCTTCCGGGCGCCGGCACTCCGGCGCTGGCCGCGGAGGGTGCTCCGGGCCTGGCGGAGCTCGCTGCAGTTCCGCGCCGTCGCCATCACCGTGCTGCTCAGCGGCATCGCGATCGGCTCGACGGGCGCGTACCTCTCCTACAGCATCAGCGACAACCTGTTCCAGTCGCGGCTCGACCAGGTCACCGGCGACACCTCGCGCGCCACCCGCGCCGCGCAGGGCTACCTCGACGCCGCGACGGTCTCGACCCGGCAGGACATGGAGGAGGTCATGAACTCGGTGCGCACCGCGGTGCGCGACGCCTCCTCCTCCGCCCTGATCGCGGTCGTGCGCGCGCCCGATCAGGAGGCGTCCTCGCTCGCCCCGCAGGACAGCTACAACCGCGAGCTGCAGAACGGCGTCATCAGCGACGACCTGCGCGCGCGGGTGCAGGCCGGCGCCGACGGCCAGTACTGGCAGTCGGTGAGCCTCGGCGCCTCGGGCCAGCAGCTCCCGGGCATCGTCGTCGGCTCGACGATCGAGCTGCCGAGCTCCGCGGGGCGCTACGAGCTCTACATCGGCTACTCGCTCGCGGATGCGGAGCGCACGCTGCAGTTCGTGCAGCAGGTCCTCAACATCGCCGGCATCCTGCTGATCCTCCTGATCGGCGCGGTCAGCTGGGTCGTCGTCCGGATCGTGGTCGCGCCCGTGCGGGTGGCGGCGGAGACCAGCCAGCGCCTCGCCGCGGGCGACTTCGACGTGCGCATCCCGGAGAGGGGACAGGACGTGATCGCCACCCTCGCCCGCTCGTTCAACGGCATGGCCGACAGCCTTCAGGAGCAGATCAGCGAGCTCGCCACGCTCAGCCGGGTACAGCAGCGCTTCGTCTCCGACGTCTCGCACGAGCTGCGCACCCCGCTGACCACGATGAAGCTCGCCGGCGACGTGCTCTACGACCAGCGCGAGGGCTTCCCGCCGGTCGCCGAGCGCACCGTCGAGCTGCTGCACGGCCAGATCGGCCGCTTCGAGAGCCTCCTCGCCGATCTGCTGGAGATCTCCCGCCACGACGCCGGCTCGGCCGAGCTCGAGCTGGAGCCGGTGAACCTGGTGCGCCTCGCCGGCGAGGAGATCGAGGGGATGCGCGGGATCGCCGAGGCGAACGGCTCGCGGCTCACGCTCTCCGCCCCCGGCGGCTACTTCGACGCCGAGATGGACGCCCGCCGCATCCGCCGCATCGTGCGCAACCTGCTCGGCAACGCCGTCGAGCACGGCGACGGCCGCGAGATCGTGGTCACGGTCGACAGCAACGCCACCGCGGTGGCGCTCGCCGTCCGCGACTACGGTCACGGCATGAGCTCCGAGGAGGTGGTCCGGGTCTTCGACCGCTTCTGGCGCGCCGATCCGTCCCGCCGCCGCACCCTCGGCGGCACCGGCCTCGGCCTCTCCATCGCGCAGGAGGACACCGCGCTGCACCACGGCTGGCTGCAGGTCTGGTCGATGCCCGGCCGCGGCGCGTGCTTCCGGCTCACGGTCCCGCGCCGGCGCGGCGAGCGGATCGACGCCTCCCCGCTGCCGCTGCCGCCCGTGGACGCGGGCGAGCAGGCCTACTCCGGCCCCATCGTCCTGCCGCCGCTGCCGCTCGGCGGCGTCCCCGAGCACGGGGTCGTCCAGTGAGGCGCCTGCGCTCCGCGGTCGCCGCCGTGCTGCTGCTGGCCGCGCTCGCCGGCTGCGCGGGCATCCCGCGCGGGGGCGACGTCGGCGTCGGCCGCCCGGACACGGCGCCGCAGGACCTGCAGTACGACTTCCTCCCCTCCGGCCCCGCCGACGGCGCCGACCAGTTCGAGATCCTCACCGGCTTCATCGACGCGGCGTCGAGCCCGCAGAACAACTACAAGATCGCCCGCGAGTTCCTCTCCACAGGAGCCGACTGGACGCCGGGCGAGCACGTCACCGTCGACGAGGGCCAGCGCTCCTCGACCCAGCCCGGCGCGTCGACGCTCTCGCTCACCATCACCCCCGTGGCCGAGGTCGACGCCACCGGCGTCTACTCCGAGGTCGCGACGACCACCGCGCTGGAGCTGGACTACGGCTTCGTCCAGGAGAACGGCGAGTGGCGGATCAGCTCTCCGCCCAGCGGCGTCGTCATCGACCGCACCACCTTCGAGCAGGTCTTCTCCACCTACGCGCTCTACTTCTTCGACCCGAGCTACTCCTACCTGGTGCCGGATCTGCGCTGGTTCGCCTCGCGCGCGGACAGCTCGACCAGCACCACGATCGTCACCGAGCTGCTGCGCGGGCCGACGCCGTGGCTCCGCGACTCGTCCGCCGTCGTCTCGGCCTTCCCGACCGGGACGGCGCTCGCCGCCGAGACGGTGCCGGTCGAGGCGCAGCGGGCCGTCGTCGACCTGAACTCCGCGGCGCTCGAGGCCGACGAGCGGCAGTGGCGCCGGATGGCGCTGCAGCTCGGCAGGAGCCTGGCCAACGTCTCGAACGTCACCGGGGTCTCGCTCTCGGTGCAGCAGAACCCGATCGAGATCCCGACCGAGGTGACCGGGCTGCCGACCTCGCCGCGGGTGGACACCCGGCCGCTGGTGCTGACCGACGGCGACTTCGGCTTCCTCGGCTCCTCGGGGCTCGCCGAGACCGCCGTCTCGGACCGGATCGCGGCCCTCTCGCCGCGGGCCGCGGTGCTGGGCGAGCAGCGGGGCGCCGACTCGAGCGCCTCGGCGGCCGTCCTCACCTCGGCCGGCGTCTCGCTGCTCACCCCCGGGGTCGACGACGTGCTGCTCGACGCCCGGAGCGGCCTCGCGGCCCCCGGCATGGACCCCTTCGGCTACGTCTGGTCGGTGCCCACGGCGTCGCCGGGCCAGCTGGTCGCCTACTCCTCCGACGGCTCCCGGTCGCTGCAGGTCGCGACCGCCTGGCCGGAGATCGAGTCGATCGCCTCGTTCGCGCTGTCCCGCGACGGCACGCGGATGCTCGCCCTCGCGCAGGACGGGCAGCAGGCGACCGTGCTCGTCGCCGGGGTCACCCGCTCGGCCAACGGCGATCCGATCGCGGTCGGCGAGCCGGTCGTGCTGCGCTCGACCCTCGGCACGGCGGTCGCCGCCGCCTGGACGGACGAGCTCGACGTCGTCTCGGTCGTCCGCGGCTCCACCGGCGAGGACACGGTGACGATGAACCAGCTCGGCGGAGGGGACACCCCGCTGGGGACGACCACCGGGACCGTGCAGATCGCGGCCGGCAACGCCTCGACGCAGATCCGCCTCCTCGCCGAGGGCGGCGAGCTGCGACAGCAGCGCGGCTCGGCGTGGCAGACGGTCGCGACAGGCATCGAGCTCCTCGCGACGCAGACCGGCATGGGGTCCTGAACCCGGGCACACTCGCCCGATGCTGCGCGATCACCTCCTCGACGCCCTCGCCGTGCTGCTGCCGGTCGACTGCCCGGCCTGCGGGCTGCCGGCGACGCGGGTGCCCTGCCCGGACTGCGCCGCGGAGCTCGCCGCGCAGGCGCGACCGGACGTCCGCCGCCTGGGGTCCGCGGACGACCCGCTCGAGGTGCGCGTCGGCGCGGAGTACGCCGGAACGGTGCGGCGGCTCGTCGTCGCGCTGAAGGCGGAGGGACGGGTGGCCGCCGCGCGACCGCTCGGCGCGCTGCTGCGACCCGTGCTGCTCCAGGCGCTCGACGGCGCTCCGGCGCTGCTGGTCGCACCGCCCGGCTCGCGCCTTCGGCACCTGCGGCGCGGCTTCGACCCCGTCGACCTGCTGGTGCGCGCGGCGGGCGGGCGCCTCGCCCGGCCGCTCACGAGGACCCGGCTCGCGCTCGACCAGGTCGGCCTCGCCCGGGCGGAGCGGCACGCGAACCTCGACGGCGCGTTCCGCGCCAGGCGTCCGCTCGACGGCGAGCGGATCCTGCTGGTGGACGACGTGGTCACCTCGGGGGCGACCCTGCTCGAGCTGCGCCGGGCCGTCCGCGCGGGCGGGGGAGACGTGGCGGGGGCGGCCGCGCTCGCCGGCACTCCGGAGCGGGGAAGCGCGACTTCCTGATGAACTCCCGAGGACGATCCGGTGACCGCGGGTCTACGCTCGGGGGACGGCGTGAACGGTCCGCCCGGAGAAAGGCGGCACGCCGTACTCGACTGGGAGGTTGTCATGGACATCGACATCACAGGCCGCAACATGGGCATCACCGATCGCTTCCGCGCCTACGCGACGGAGAAGTCGGAGAAGATCGCCCACCTCGCCGACCGGGCGCTCGCGCTCGAGATCAAGGCGAGCCGTCACAGCGAGGGCAAGGGCGCCGCCGGCGGCGACCGGGTCGAGCTCACGCTCATCGGCAAGGGGCCCGTGGTGCGGGCCGAGGCGAGCGGAGCCGACAAGTACGCGGCCTTCGACGTCGCCCTCGGGCGCCTGCTCGAACGGGTGCGTCGAGCCAAGGACCGCAAGAAGGTGCATCGCGGTCAGCATCGGCCGACCTCGCTGCGCGACGCGGCGGCCGACGACTTCAGCGTCGTCGCGATCCAGCCGGCGGACGCCGAGGTGCTCGAGCGCCTGAGCACGGGCGTGATCCCCGTGCAGGAGGAGCCGGCCCCGGAGCCTGTCGCCGCGGACGAGGACGACGCGGAGGAGCCGTACTGCCCCGTCGTCATCCGCAAGAAGGTCTTCCCCTCCGTCTCGATGAGCGTCGACGACGCCGTCGACTACATGGAGCTGGTCGGCCACGACTTCTACCTCTTCATCGACGCGGACACCGACCGCCCGAGCGTCGTCTACCGCCGCAAGGGCTGGGACTACGGCGTGATCGGCCTCGGCGACGAGGCGGACGCGCAGCCCGAGGCCGCCGCGGTCTGACCCGGGAGCCCCCCGGAGGTCCGCCTCCGGGGGGTTCTTCGCGCCCTGTCGGACCGCGCACAGCCCGCCACGGCTAGTGTTGTTCCGTCCGCGCCGTGCCGTCGGGCACCTGTCTTCTACGTTTTGGAGTACCCCGTGGCCTCAGTTCTCGAAAAGGTCCTTCGCGTCGGGGAGGGCCGGGTCCTCCGCCGCCTCGAGAACTACGCGAAAGCCGTCAACGCCCTCGAAGAGGACTTCACGCACCTCAGCGACGAGGAGCTGAAGAACGAGACCGTCGAGCTGCGCGAGCGCTACTCGAACGGCGAATCGCTCGACGACCTGCTGCCGGAGGCCTTCGCGGCCGTCCGCGAGGCCTCGCGCCGCACGCTCGGCCTGCGCCACTTCGACGTCCAGCTGATGGGCGGCGCGGCACTGCACCTCGGCAACATCGCCGAGATGAAGACCGGAGAGGGCAAGACCCTCGTCGCGACCCTGCCGGCGTACCTCAACGCCATCGCGAGCCGCGGCGTGCACATCGTCACGGTGAACGACTTCCTCGCGAACTACCAGTCCGAGCTGATGGGGCGCGTGTTCCGCGCCCTCGGCATGACGACCGGCGTGATCCTCTCCGGCCAGACGCCCGAGCAGCGCCGCGAGCAGTACGCGGCCGACATCACCTACGGCACGAACAACGAGTTCGGCTTCGACTACCTCCGCGACAACATGGCCTGGCAGGCGCAGGACATGGTCCAGCGCGGCCACTTCTTCGCCGTGGTCGACGAGGTCGACTCGATCCTCATCGACGAGGCGCGCACCCCGCTGATCATCTCCGGCCCCGCCTCGGGCGAGGCGAACCGCTGGTTCGCCGAGTTCGCCGGTCTCGCCACGCGCCTCATCGAGGGCGAGGACTACGAGGTCGACGAGAAGAAGCGCACCGTCGGCGTGCTCGAGCCCGGCATCGAGAAGGTCGAGGACTACCTCGGCATCGACAACCTCTACGAGTCCGCGAACACCCCGCTGATCTCGTTCCTGAACAACTCGATCAAGGCCCGCGCCCTGTTCAAGAAGGACAAGGACTACGTCGTCCTCAACGGCGAGGTGATGATCGTCGACGAGCACACCGGCCGCATCCTGGCCGGCCGCCGCTACAACGAGGGCATCCACCAGGCGATCGAGGCGAAGGAGGGCGTGCAGGTCAAGGCCGAGAACCAGACCCTCGCCACCGTCACTCTGCAGAACTACTTCCGCCTCTACGGCAAGCTCTCCGGCATGACCGGAACGGCCGAGACCGAGGCCGCCGAGTTCATGTCGACCTACAAGCTCGGCGTGGTCTCCATCCCGACCAACCGCAAGATGCAGCGCATCGACAACGCCGACCTCGTCTACAAGAACGAGCAGGTCAAGTTCGAGCAGGTCGTCGAGGACATCGTGGAGCGCCACGCGGCGGGCCAGCCCGTCCTGGTCGGCACGACGAGCGTCGAGAAGAGCGAGTACCTCTCCCGCCTGCTCGCCAAGAAGGGCGTGCGGCACGAGGTGCTGAACGCCAAGAACCACGCGCGCGAGGCCGCGATCGTCGCCGAGGCGGGCCGCCTCGGCGCCGTCACCGTCGCGACCAACATGGCCGGCCGCGGCACCGACATCATGCTCGGCGGCAACGCCGAGTTCCTCGCGGTCACCGAGATGTCGACGAAGGGCCTCAGCCCCGTCGACACCCCCGAGGAGTACGAGTCCGCGTGGGACGACGTCTTCGCGGGCGTCAAGGCCAAGGTCGCCGAGGAGGCCGAGAAGGTCCAGGCCGCCGGCGGTCTCTACGTGCTCGGCACCGAGCGCCACGAGTCGCGCCGCATCGACAACCAGCTCCGCGGCCGCTCCGGCCGCCAGGGTGACCCGGGCGAGAGCCGCTTCTACCTCTCGCTCACCGACGACCTGATGCGCCTGTTCAACTCCGGAGCGGCCGAGGCCCTGATGGGCCGCGGCAACGTGCCGGACGACATGGCGATCGAGTCGAAGGTCGTCTCGCGCGCCATCCGCAGCGCGCAGTCGCAGGTCGAGGCGCGCAACGCCGAGATCCGCAAGAACGTCCTCAAGTACGACGACGTCCTCAACCGCCAGCGCGAGGCGATCTACTCCGACCGCCGCCACATCCTCGAGGGCGACGACCTGCACGAGCGCACCCAGAAGTTCCTCGTCGACGTGATCGACGAGATCCTCGAGGTGCACACCGGCGAGGGCAACGGCGACGACTGGGACTTCGACGCGCTCTGGACCGAGCTGAAGACGCTCTACCCGGTCAGCCTGTCGATCGACGAGGTCGTCCAGGAGGCCGGCAGCCGCGGCCGGATCAACAAGGAGTTCATGCGCCGCGAGATCCTCTCGGACGCGAAGCTCGCCTACCAGGGCCGCGAGGAGCAGCTCGGCTCCCCCGCCATGCGCGAGCTCGAGCGCCGCGTCGTGCTCTCGGTGATCGACCGCCGCTGGCGCGACCACCTCTACGAGATGGACTACCTCAAGGACGGCATCGGCCTGCGCGCGATGGCCCAGCGCGACCCGCTGGTCGAGTACCAGCGCGAGGGCTTCACCCTGTTCCAGCAGATGATGGGCCAGATCCGCGAGGAGACCGTCGGCTTCCTCTTCAACCTCGAGGTCGAGGTCACCCAGAAGCAGGGCGAGGTCGCCGGCGTCGCCGCGAAGGGCCTCTCCGAGCCGGTCGCTCCGGTCGAGAAGCTCAGCTACTCCGCGCCGAGCGACTCGGGCGGCGTCGAGGTCCGCGACCAGCGCGGCCGGGTGCAGCAGGCGGCGACGGCGAAGGCCAGCGCCGCGGCGGCCCGCGAGGCGCGTCCGGACGACGCGGAGGACGCCGCGACCACCGGCGCCTTCGGCCAGCAGACCGGCGGCTCCGACGAGACGCCGAACAACCGCCAGGAGCGCCGCGCGCAGACCAAGCGCCGCTGATCCCGGCCCTGCCGACCGGCACGACGAAGGCCCCGGTCCCGACTCCGCTCGAGCGGAGCGCGGGATGCGGGGCCTTCGTCGTCGACAGCGCGGGCGCGTGGTCGGCGGCGTCAGGCGCGGTGCCGCACCAGCGCCGAGACGAAGCCGCCGGCGAAGGTGTCGCCGAGGCCGATCGTGGTGGGGCGGTCGGTCTCCAGCACGAGGCCGGGCGTGCAGACGGCCTGCAGCCGAGCCGTGACCGCGGTGCAGACCGTGACTCCGCCGGGCTGCGCCGGCAGTTGCGCGACGCGGTCGTAGTCCGCGGCGGTGATGCCGTCGCCGAGCAGGTAGCGGGTGCTCGCCATCGTCACTCCGCCGAGGAGCGCCGCGCGGTAGCGCTCGGCCTCCGCTCCGACGGCCGCCGACCAGTGCCGGGTGTGCACGACGAGCACCGGGCCGGGGAGCAGCGCCGCGGCCGCGCCCAGCGCCTCGACCACGGCATCCGGGTCGAGCAGGTCGAGCCGGTGCCCGAGCAGCGCCTGCAGCTCGTCCTCGTTCATGCTGACGACGTCGACGCAGCCGAGCAGGGCGGAGCGGGCCCGGTCCTGCAGAGCGGGCAGGTGGAAGCCCGCGTCCTCGTAGATCACGTCCGCGGAGGCGGGCAGCGCCGCGAGGTGGCGCTGCAGCGTCTCCAGCCGGTCCGTCAGCACCGCCCCGTCCTGGATGCTGTTGAAGCCGGAGACCAGGAAGACGCCCGCGTCGGCCAGCACGCCGCCGAGTCCCTCCGCCAGCAGCAGCTCGCGGTTGGGCGGGTCGTTCGCGAAGATCACCCGGTTCGGGTGCGGCGCCACCAGCACGCGGTCGCCGAGGAGCACGCGGGCGCCGCGCGGGAACTGCACGATCAGGTGCGGGTCGGTGCTGTCGGCGGTCGCGCTCGAGACGTACTCGGTGCCGACGGGCAGGAGCCGGCGGACGTGGTCGTCGATGCTCACCAGGTGCTGCACCGCGGCGAGGCCGTGCACGGCGAGCGCGTAGCCCGCCCGCACTCCCGTGCCGCCGAGGGTGATGCGCCGGGGGAAGCGCTGCGCGAACTCCTCGACGATGCGGGAGGAGGAGGCGAATCTCTCCCCTCCCGCACCGTCGGCGAGGAACGCGAGGAGCGCCACGACGAGGTCGCGCTCGGTGCTGACCGGCGCCGTCCTCGTCAGCTCGTCCGCGCGGATCCCGTACTCGTCCGCGAGCGTCTGGACGACGTCGTCGTCCCAGTCGATCTCGTAGTCGACGGTCCCGCCCAGTCCGAGCACGATCCTCTCGTTCACCGCGCTGCTCTCCTGCGTCTCGCCGGGCCTAGTAGAGCTCGGCCTTGCCGGCGGAGCCGAACAAGTCGATCTTCTCGGCGGCCGTCTCCTTCATCGCGGCGACGGAGGGCGGCTGGATCGTGTTCGGCTCGCGGACGGAGGGGTCGGCCAGCACCTCGCGCATCTTCTTGTGGTACGCGGCCTTGATGTCGCTGGAGATGTTGATCTTGTTGACTCCGCGCTTCACCGACTCGGCGATCTCGGCGTCGGGGTTGTTCGAGCCGCCGTGCAGGACGAGCGGCACGGCGACGCGCTTCTTGATCTCGGCGAGCAGGTCCAGCTTGAGCGCGGGCTTCATCGACGCCGGGTAGAGGCCGTGGCTGGTGCCGATGGCGATCGCCAGGCTGTCGACCCCGGTGGAGGCGACGAAGTCGACCGCCTCGTCGGGCTCGGTGTAGATGATGTTCGCGGCGCCGTCCTCGGCCTCGTTGTCGGTCTTGCCGATCGTGCCCAGCTCGCCCTCGACCGAGACGCCGACGGCGTGCGCCGCGTCGACGACGCGCTTGGTGATCGCGACGTTCTCGTCGTAGGGGAGCATCGAGCCGTCGATCATCACCGAGGTGAAGCCGGACTTGATCGCGAGCAGGACCTGCTCGTAGGTGGCGCCGTGGTCGAGGTGGATGGTCACGGGGACGGTGGAGCGGTGGGCGCGGGCGATGATCGCGTGCAGGATGTCCACTCCGGTGTGGCTGAGCTCGTCGGGGTGGATCGCGATGAGCAGCGGGGAGGCCTTCTCCTCGCTGATCTCGAAGAGGCCGTTCATCATGGCGTAGTCGCTGACGTTGAACGCCGGGACGGCGAAGCCGTTCGCGTTGGCGACGTCCAGCAGGTCTTTTCCGGAAACAAGCATTCTCTGACTGTCCTTCTCGTGGTGGTGGTGGTGTTCCGGACGCGCGGACGCGCGCCTCAGCTCTTGACGGCCCCGGCGGTCATGCCGCCGATGAAGTACCGCTGGAAGAAGAGGAAGAGGAGGAGGACGGGAACGCATCCGAGGATGCTCATCGCCATCATCTCGTTCCACTCGTAGGAGTTCTGGCCCATCAGCAGCTGGATGCCGATCGGCACCGTGCGCATGTCGTCGGTGCGGGTCAGGGTGAGCGCGAAGAGGTACTCGTTCCACGCGATCATGAAGGTGTAGACGCCGACCGAGACGATTCCGGGGATCGCGACCGGCACCAGGATCCGCCAGAGCACCGTCATCGGGCCGGCCCCGTCCATCCGCGCCGCCTCGTCGAGATCGCGGGGGAGGGTGTTGAAGTAGCCGGTCAGCATGATGATCGCGTAGGGCAGCGTGAAGACCAGGTAGGTGAGGATCAGGCCCTGGTAGGTGTTGTAGAGCCGCAGCGTCACCATCAGCCCGAAGAACGGGATCAGCAGGGTGATCGGCGGCACCGCCTGCACGCTGACGATGATGATGTTGATCGGCCGCTTGAAGCGGAACTCGTAGCGGCTGAACGCGTAGGACGCGAGGATCGCGACGACCAGCGTCAGCGCGACGACCGCGAGCGCGACGACGTAGCTGTTGATGAAGAAGCGGACCTTCGTCGGGTCGCCCAGGATCCCGGCGTAGGCCGAGAACGAGAACGTGTCGGTGATCAGCCGGGGCGGGTACTCGAAGATCTCGGTGTTCGACTTGAACGAGCTGGCGGCCATCCAGACGATCGGCAGGCCCGCGAAGGCGGCGCCGATCAGGAGGAGGACCCAGACCCCTGCCTTCGCAGCGAGGAGCCGCGGCGTGCGGACGGCCGGGCGGGTGGCGGTGGCGGTCACGTCAGTCCCTGGCTTTCTGGTTCCGCACGTAGAAGAACGCGAGGACCATGGTGAGGAGGAGGATCAGGACGGCGCTCGCCGAGGCCACCGAGAACTCGTAGCGGCTGAACGCGAGCTTGTAGGTGTAGGTGCTGAGCATCTCGGTCGCGTCGATCGGGCCGCCGCCGGTGGTCATCCAGATCAGCGCGAACTGCTGCGAGGTCCAGATGATGTCGAGCACCGACATGCTGATGATGATCGGCTTGAGCTGCGGGATCGTGACGTTCCAGAACCGCTGCCAGGCGCTCGCCCCGTCGACCTTCGCCGCCTCGTAGAGGTCGTGCGGGATGCCCTGCAGACCCGCCAGCAACGTGATCATGTAGAACGAGTAGCCCGCCCAGATGTTGATGAAGGTCACCGAGAGCAGCGCGGTCGCGGGGGAGGCGAGCCACTCGATGCCCTTGTCGGTCAGCCCGAGCGAGATCAGCGCGTAGTTGATCACGCCGTTCGGGTTCAGCAGCAGCCGCCAGAGCACCGCGATGATCGCGACGGTGAACAGCCACGGCAGGACGTAGACCACGCGGAAGAGCGACTTGGCGACGGTCGGCACGAGCGGCGAGTTCAGCAGCATCGCGAAGCCGAGGCCGAGCACCAGGTGGGCGGCGACGCTGACGCCGACGAAGACGATCGTGTTGCCGGTGGCCGTGCGGAACTTCGGGTCGCCGAGGACCTCGAGGTAGTTCGCGAGGCCCACGAAGGCGGGCTTCGGGTTCGTGATGACGTTGTCGAAGAACGAGTACCCGATCACCAGCAGCACCGGCACGAGCATCAGGACGAGCATCACGATCGCCGTGGGGGAGAGGTAGAGGTAGGGCGCGAGGTCGCGGCGCCTCCGGCGGCCCGCGGGGGCGGGGGCGGGCGTCCCGGAGACGGGACGCTGGGGGGCGCTCAGCAGGGAGACCACGGCGCTCCTCCTTCGATCGGGGACGGGGTGAGGGGGGACCGCGCCGCGGGAGAGGACTCCCGCGGCGCGATCGGGGACGGACGCGTCACGGCTCAGAACTCGCCGAGCCAGGCTTCCTGGGACTTCTCCAGCGCCTCGTCGACGCTCTGGTCGCCGTTGAGGGCGGCCTGCAGCTGCTCGTCGAAGTCGCGCATCAGCTGCTCCGCGACGGGCAGGCCGACGAACTCGTTCGCCGGGTAGCCGGCCGAGTAGATGTCGAAGGCCTCCTGGTACAGCGGGTCGCTGTCCGAGAAGTCCGGCGTGGAGGCGGTGTTGCCGGGGAAGGCGTTCGCCAGGGTGGACAGCGTCGAGTTGGTGTCGGCGCTCATCAGGAACGACACGAGCTTCGCGGCCTCGGCCGGGTGCTCGCTGCTGGCCGAGACCCCGATGCCCCAGGAGGCGAAGGGGATGCCGCGCTCGCCGCTGAAGCCGTCCTCGGCCGGGATGGCCGAGATGCTGAACTTCAGGTCGGGGTTGGACTCGCGGATGGTGGCGATGTGCGAGAGGGAGTCGATCATCATGCCGACCCGGCCGTTGGTGAACTCCTCGACCTTGTCCTGCTCCTTCATCGTCGCGGCACCGGGGGCGATCACGCCGTCGGCGTCGAGCTGCGCGATGTAGTCGACCGCGCTGGTGACGGCGTCGTTGGTGAGGTCGGGCTTGCCGTCGTCGAGCATGCTGCCGCCGGAGGCCCAGACCCAGGACATGACGTCGTTCTGGATCCCGTTGGGCGCGTCGCTCGAGAGCGGGAGCACCCAGCCGCTGGTGTTCTCGCCGAGCGCCGTGATCGCCTTGGCCGCGGACTCGAACTCGCTGCGGGTCGAGGGCGGAGCGCTGACGCCCGCCTCGGAGAGCAGGGCGTCGTTGGTGAAGAGCGGGTAGACGAAGTTGACGACGGGGACCATCGCGGTCTTGCCGTCGACGACGACGGTCGAGGAGAGCTGGCTCTCGTCGAAGCCCGCGTCCGAGAGCAGGGGACCGAGGTCGGCCAGCGCGCCCTGCTTGGCGAAGTCGCTGATCCAGGCGCCGTCGAGTCCGACGACGTCGGACATCGTGCCGGCCGCGGCGCCGGCGAAGAGCTGCTCCTTGGTCGAGGCGTACGGACCGCTGAGGAGGTCGACCGTGATGCCGGGGTTGGCGGCCTCGAAGTCGTCCATCAGGCCGCGGAGGGCGCCGTCCGAGAGCTCGGGCTCCCACCACTGCGCGAATTCGAGGGTGACGTCTCCGCCTGCCGCGGAGTCGCCGCCACCCTGGCTGCAGCCGGTCAGCATCGTCGCGGCGAACGCCGCGCTGACGGTGAAGACGACGGCTCTCTTGATGCGAGCACCTTTGCTCATGTCACTCCCTGCAACTCTGCAGTTATCTGCTGTTGTGTGCGCATTCTTGCGCTTGTGTTCTGCGAATGTACCTGGCGATGCGTGGTCATGCAAGAACCGGCAGGAAATTGCCGAGATGTGCGACAAAAGAGGACCAGACCGCAGGATTCAACGCGGCCCGAGTGCGACAAGTTGCAGGATCCGGCACAGCGGTGTTAGACAACGCACATGCCCGACACCGACGACGCCCCCGCCGCGAACGACGTCCCGCTCCGTCTGCCGGCCGGCCGGAAGGCCGATCTGGCCGCCTACGTCGCCGAGGCGGGCGAGGTCACGGTCACCACGCTCGCCCGCCGCTTCGCCGTCTCGGCCGACACCGTGCGCCGCGATCTCGACCAGCTCGACGCGGACGGCTACCTCGTCCGCACGCACGGCGGCGCGGTGAGCCTCTCGGTGATGCCCGCGACGGAGAAGCGCCTGGACGTGCGCCTCGGCATCCAGCGCGGCGCGAAGGAGAAGATCGGCGCGCTCGCCGCCGGCCTCGTCGAGAACGGGGCGGTGGTGATGCTGAACGCGGGCACCACCTCGCTGGCGGTCGTCCGGCATCTCAACGACCACCGCGAGCTGACCATCGCGACGAACAACCTGCGCGTCCCCGCCGAGATCGGCTCGAAGACCTGCCGCGACCTCTTCGTCTTCGGCGGCGCCGTCCGCCTCGGCGGCCAGTCGACGGTCGGGCCGGTGGGCTTCGCCGCCGCGGAGCCGGGCGGCGCCGTCGACCTGCACTGCGACATCGGCCTGATCTCCGTCGGCGCCGTGTCCGCCGAGAACGGCTACTCGACCAGCAATCTGGCGGAGGGCGTGATGATGAGCGAGATGATCGCCCGCTGCGAGCGCGTGGCGATCCTGGCCGATCAGACCAAGTTCGGCCGGACCCTCTTCGCCCAGGTGGCGGAGCTCGGCCGGGCCGACTACCTCGTCACCGACGCGCCGCCGCCGCCGGAGCTCGAGGAGGCGCTGCGCGAGAAGGGCGTCCAGGTGGTGCTGCCTCCGGTGGCTCCCGCCCGCGAGCGCTGACCCGGGAGTGCCGGCGTGCTAGTGCCGAGCCGCGAGCGCTGACCGGTCTCAGAGCACGTTGATCGCGGTCGCGCGCCAGCGGGCGTCCGTGCCCTCCAGCCGGATGGCGACCGCTCGGGTGCGGACCCGGTTGTGCACGAGGACGACCGCCTCGACGATCCCGTCCCGCGGCTCCGTGACGACGACCCGGCCGACCGTGGACGGGAGGCGCTGCGTCGACCGGCCCTTCAGGCTGCGGGCGCGGGCGGCCATCACCACCCGCTTCTGCAGATGCCGGTAGACGTCGTCGCTCAGCCAGCGGGCCAGCTGGTCGATCTCGCGGGAGCCGGCCAGGACCTCGACCACCTGCAGCGTCAGGCAGGCGAGGATCGGCTCGGGATCGGGCAGCTCCGCCCGCGTCGCCGGCTGCGGGGCGAAGAACGCGGCGGCCGACGTCGCGGAGGCCGCCGCGTCCGCATCGAGCGGCAGGGTGCGGTAGTCGAACGCGTTGGTGGGGTGGATCATGCGGCGTGCTCCAAAGGCAGGACGAGCGACTCACGGTTCGGATCTCCTCTCGGCTCGGGCGGTGCGTGCCGCAGCAGGACGAGCGCGACGGGGTGCCCTCATCGAAGCAGCCGAGCGATGCTCACGTCGGGCTCAGCGCCGGACTGTGGATAACCGGGCGCGGGGCACCGCAGGTGCGGTGCGCGCGATGACGGGACCTAGGCTTGTCGGGTGTCGACCCTCAGTGATCTCGTCCTCTCCCACGGCCGCTCCACGGACGCGGACGTCGAATGGCTGCACCTCCTCGTCGGCGACCTCCAGCTCCTCGCCGACCTCGCCTTCGCGGACATCGTGCTCTGGGTGCCGACCGCCGAGGGCGGCTTCGTCGCGGTCGCGCACGCCCGGCCCTCGAGTGCGGCGACGCTCTTCTACCGCGACTTCGTCGGGCAGAAGATCAAGGCGGAGTGGCGCGCCCAGGTCGCCGAGGCCTTCGAGAGCGCCCGCATCGTCGACACCTCGGCCCCGGACTGGTTCGAGGAGACGCCCACCCGCGTGCGCGCCGTGCCGGTCATCCGGCGCCTCGGCGGCTCCGACAGCGCGACCACCGATCAGCCGATCGCGGTCGTCACCCGGCACACCAACCTCAGCGAGACGCGCACGCCCAGCCGCCAGGAGCTGACCTTCAACGACTGCGCGAACGACCTCTTCTCGATGATCGCCTCGGGCGACTTCCCCGACCTCGGCGCGCCGACCGGGCCGCGTCGCGGCGCCCCGCGCGCCTCCGACGGCCTGATCCGCCTCGACGTGGACGGGATCACGACCTTCGCCAGCCCGAACGCGCTGTCGGCGTTCAACCGCATCGGCTTCGCGGACGAGCTCGAGGGCGAGTCGCTCGCCGAGGTCACCACGGGCCTGGTCGCCGGCAAGGTCGTCATCGACGAGTCGCTGCCGCTGGTCGTGACCGGCCGCGCGCCCTGGCGCACCGACATCGAGGCGCGCGGGGTCACCGTCTCGCTGCGCGCGATCCCGATCCGCGACCGCGGGGAGCGCGTCGGCGCCGTCGTGCTCTGCCGCGACGTGACCGAGCTGCGCCACCAGGAGCGGGAGCTGATCACCAAGGACGCGACGATCCGCGAGATCCACCACCGGGTGAAGAACAATCTGCAGACCGTCGCGTCGCTGCTGCGGATCCAGGCCCGGCGCACCCACTCCGATCTCGCCCGCGAGGCGCTGACGCAGGCGATGCGCCGCGTCGCGGCGATCGCGGTCGTGCACGACACCCTCTCCGAGGGGCTCGCGCAGAACGTCGACTTCGACGCGGTGTTCGACCGGGTGCTGCTGCTGATCGCCGAGGTCGCCTCGACGCACAACACCACCGTGCACCCCACCTTCACCGGCAGCTTCGGCGACCTGCCGAGCGAGTACGCCACTCCGCTCGCCCTCGCGCTGACCGAGCTGGTCACCAACGCGGTCGAGCACGGCCTCGCCGGCCGGGAGGGCGACGTCGAGATCGTCGCGACCCGCGGCGACGACGAGCTCACCGTCAAGGTGCGCGACACCGGCGTCGGACTGCCGGAGGGCAAGGTCGGCTCGGGTCTGGGCACGCAGATCGTGCGCACTCTGATCCAGGGCGAGCTCGGCGGCACGATCGACTGGCACACGCTGGTCGGCCGCGGCACCGAGGTGACCATCGAGGTGCCGCTGCGCTGGCTGAAGGGCCCGCGGGTCTGAGCCGGACCGGTCCGATCCCGCGGGTGCGGCTCCCGCCGGGCGTCTCCGGGAACGACGCGACCCCCGCTACCGGAGGGCGAGCGGGGGCCGGGGTCGTGCGGTGCCGGGCGGTCCCGGTGCCGGCGCTACGAGGCGCGGCGGGCGCGGGCGGCGCGGCGCTTGAGGGCGCGGCGCTCGTCCTCGCTGAGGCCGCCCCAGACGCCCGAGTCCTGACCGGTCTCGAGGGCGTACTGCAGGCAGACCTCGGTGACGGTGCAGCGACCGCAGACGGTCTTCGCCTTCTCGATCTGGTCGACCGCGGGTCCGGTGTTGCCGACCGGGAAGAAAAGCTCGGGGTCAGCGGTGAGGCAAGCGGCCTTGTCGCGCCAGTCCATGCGGGTGCTCCTTGTGTGACAGCGTGCGTGGAGGAACCACGCAGTGTTCGGGTGGGATGATCGAGTCACACCGACGGCCTGGACCATCGGTATGCACCGGGCGCCCGAACCGGCGCACGCCACGAGACCCTGCGCAGCTGCGCAAGGCGGTTCGGGTGCGGGACCGGACGGTGCTCGGTTCTTCCCGACAGATCGCCCCGCTCGCACGCATGCCTCTCGGCACGGCAGGATCGGGGTGTTCACATCGGCGGTAACCCACGACCCTGTGAGCGGTGAAACGAACTGCACTAGCCTGTCACGGAGGCAGGCTCGAATCAAGAGTGCTGGATGGGATGCAGCTGTGATCATGGACGGGAACCGGCCTCCGACCAGGCCGGGAAGCGGCCGGCGGCCCCTCGGCCTGCTCCTCCTGGTCGCTGTTCTGGCGCTGGAGACCGCTGCCGTGGCGTGCATCACGGGGTGGCTCGTGATCGAGCTCCTCACCACCCGGGCCGGCTCCATCGGCGGCGGGATCGCGATCGTCGCGCTCTCCTTCATCGCCCTGGCCTGGGTCGCCGCGACGACCGTCGGCACCGCCCGGCGCCGCAGCTGGATCCGCGCCTCCGCCCTGACGATCCAGCTGGTGATGATGGCCGTCGCCCTCGGCGCGTTCCAGGGGCAGTACGCCGTGCCGGACATCGGCTGGGCGCTGCTGGCGCCGGCCCTGCTGGCCGTGGTGCTGCTCTTCCTGCCGAGCACGGTCGCCGCCACCCGCCGCGACCCCGGGCTGGGCTAGCGTCACCGAGCCGGCCGCCCCGCGCCGGCGTCACTGGGCTAGCGTCGGAGGATGGACTCCACCCGACTCGGCCTCAGCGGCCTCCAGGTCTCCCCGATCATCCTCGGCTGCATGAGCTTCGGCGCGCCCGACCGCGGTGCGCACGGCTGGAGCATGGGGGAGGAGGAGTCGCGGCCCTTCCTCCGCCGGGCGCTCGAGCTCGGCATCACCACCTTCGACACCGCCGACGTCTACTCCGACGGCACGAGCGAGGAGTTCGTCGGCCGGGCGCTGGCGGACTTCGCCGTCCGCGAGGAGGTCGTCATCGCGACCAAGGTGCACGGCACGATGCGCCCGGGCGCGAACGGTGGCGGGCTCTCGCGTCGGCACATCCTCAGCGCGATCGACGACAGCCTCCGCCGCCTCGGCACCGACTACGTCGACCTCTACCAGATCCACCGCTGGGACCCGCAGGTCCCGATCGAGGAGACGATGGAGACTCTGCACGACGTCGTCCGCTCCGGCAAGGCGCGCTACATCGGCGCGTCGAGCATGTGGGCGTGGCAGTTCGCGAAGGCGCAGTACACCGCCGACCTCGGCGGCTGGACCCGCTTCGTCTCGATGCAGGACCAGTACAACCTGATCCAGCGCGAGGACGAGCGCGAGCTGCACCCGTTCTGCCTCGACCAGGGCGTCGGAGTGATCCCGTGGTCGCCGCTGGCCCGCGGGCGCCTCACCCGCGACTGGGACGCGACCACGTCGCGCACCGAGACCGATCTCTACGGCAAGACGCTCTACCACCAGCAGGAGGAGGCCGACCGCCGCACGGCGGGCACGGTCGAGCGGATCGCGGCCGAGCGCGGCGTCCCGCGCGCGCAGGTCGCCCTCGCCTGGGTGCGCCAGCAGGAGGCGGTCACCGCGCCGATCGTCGGCGCGACGAAGATGCAGCACCTCGAGGACGCGGTCGCCTCCGTCGACGTCGAGCTGACGGCCGACGAGCTCGACGCCCTCGGCGCCGACTACGCCCCTCGCTTCAACGAGGGCTTCTAGCCGCCGGCGGATCTCGATACGCCCGCTGCGCGGGCTACTCGATCAGCATGTACCGCCAGGATGGCGGGCGGCCGCCTTGCATGGATCACCGAAACGGCGGGCGGGTGCCCTGCATGGATCGCCCGAAGGGGCGGGCGGCTGCAATGCATGCTGGTCGAGTAGCCGCCGGAGGCGGCGTATCGAGACCCGGCGGATCAGGCCAGCTTGAGCTTCTTGCGCAGCGCCTGCACGTGGCCGGTGGCGCGCACGTTGTACTGGGCGAACTCGAGGGCGCCCTCGGGTCCGACGACGAAGGTCGACCGGAGCACGCCGACGACCGTCTTGCCGTAGCTGTTCTTCTCGCCCCAGACGCCGTAGGCGCGGTGCACGGCCATGTCCGGGTCGCTCAGCAGCGGGTAGGCGAGGCCGTGCTCGTCGGCCCAGCGGCGCAGCGCCTCCGGGGTGTCCCGCGAGACGCCGAGCACCTCGTAGCCGGCCGCCTGCAGGGCCGCGGTGCTGTCGCGGAAGTCGCACGCCTCGGTCGTGCAGCCGGGGGTGTCGGCCTGCGGGTAGAAGAAGAGGATGACGCGGCGGCCGCGCAGGCTTTCGAGGGCGACGGGTCGGCCGTCCTGATCCGGCAGCGTGAAGTCCGGGGCGGCGTCGCCCGCGGCGAGGCGCTCGTCGACGGGGATCGGGGGGAGGGCGGTGTCGGTCATCGTCTGCTTCCGTCGGTGGTGGCGAAGGTGGTCAGGAGGCGCTGGAGCGAGTCGAGGCGCTCCGGCCCGCTCGCGCCGAGCAGCCCGCCCTCGACGGCCTCGATGATCGCGCAGTCGGGGGAGTCGGGGAGGTGCGTGCAGCCGCGCGGGCAGTCCTCGGCGAGCACGGCGAGCGTCGTGAAGGCGCCGAGGATGTTGTCGGTGTTCACGTGGCCGAGGCCGAAGGAGCGCACGCCCGGGGTGTCGATCACCCAGCCGTGCCGGTCGCCGCGCTCGACGCGCAGCGAGACGGTGGAGGAGGAGGTGTGCCGGCCGCGCCCGGTCACCGTGTTCACCCGGCCGATCGCCCGGTGCGCGTCGGGGACGAGCTTGTTCACGAGCGTCGACTTACCGACTCCGGAGTGGCCCACCACGACGGTCTCGTGGCCGAGCAGCGCCTCGGCGATCTCGTCGACGGGCGGCTCGTCCTGGCTGGAGAGGAAGACGCGGAGGTCGAGGCCCTCGAAGTTGCGCAGGAACGGCGCGGGGTCGGCGAGGTCGGTCTTGGTGATGCAGAGCATCGGGGTGATGCCGGCGTCGAAGGCGGCGACCAGGTAGCGGTCGACCAGCCGGGTGCGCGGCTCCGGATCGGCGGCGGCCACCACGCACACCATCTGGTCGGCGTTGGCGACGATCACCCGCTCGATCGCGTCGGTGTCGTCGGCGCTGCGGCGCAGCAGCGTCGAGCGCTCGCGGATCCGGACGATGCGGGCGAGGGTGCCCTCGTCGCCGCTGGAGTCGCCGACCACGTCGACGCGGTCACCGGGGACGATCGCCTGCTTGCGCAGCTCGCGGGCGCGCGCCGCCGTGAACTCGTGCTCCTCCGGGGTGCCGTCGCCGATCATCACCGTGTAGCGGCCGCGGTCGACGCCGAGGACCATCGCGATCTCGGCGTCCTCGTAGGCCGGCCGGTTCTTCGTCCGCGGCTTGGTGCCCTTGGGGTTCGGCCGCACTCGCGCGTCCGACTCGTCGTAGCCGTCGAAGTCGTCGAGCACTCCGTCGGCGTCGAGGCCGCTGTCCGTCCACCACGACACGGGTCAGACCCCGCCCGCGAGTGCGGTCCAGAGCTCGGGGAACTGCGGCAGGGTCTTCGAGGTCGTCGCGATGTCCTCGATCGCGACGCCGGGGACGACCAGGCCGATCAGCGCACCGGCGTGGGCCATGCGGTGATCGGAGTAGGTGCGCCAGCGGCCGCCGTGCAGCGGCGCGGGCTCGATCCGCAGACCGTCCTCCAGCTCGGTGACGGAGCCGCCGAGGCCGTTGATCTCGGCGGCGAGCGCGGCGAGGCGGTCGGTCTCGTGGTGGCGGATGTGGCCGATGCCGGTCAGCGTGCTCGGGCCGCTCGCGAGCGCGGCGAGGGCCGCGAGCGCGGGGGCGAGCTCGCCGCCCTCCGAGAGGTCGAGCTCGACGCCGAGGATCTCGTCCCCGCCGCGGACGACGAGGTCCTCGCCGTCGCGCTCGACGCTCGCGCCGAACAGCGGCAGGATCCGCTCGAGGTGCGCGCCGACCTGGGTGGTCTCGGCCGGCCAGTGCCGGAGGCGGACGGTGCCGCCGGTGACGAGTGCGGCGGCCAGGAACGGCGCGGCGTTGGAGAGGTCGGGCTCGATCAGGACCTCGGCACCGGCGATCCGCTGCGGCGCGATCGTCCAGGTGCCGGGGGTCGAGGCGTCGACGCTCACGCCGCGGGCCGCGAGGGCGGCGATCGTCATGTCGATGTGCGGCTGGCTCGGCAGCGCGCCGCCCTCGTGCGTCAGGCGCAGGCCCTCGTCGAACCGGGCCCCGGCGAGGAGCAGGGCCGAGACGAACTGGCTCGAGCGGGTGGCGTCGACCACGGCGTCGCCGCCGCGGATCGAGCCGGAGCCGTGCACGGTGAAGGGGAGCGAGCCGCGCCCGTCGTCCGCCACGTCGACGCCGAGCGAGCGGAGGGAGGCGATGGTCGCGCCCATCGGCCGCTTGTAGGCGTAGGCGTCGCCGTCGAAGGTGGTCGGCCCGAGCGCGAGCCCGGCGAGCGGCGGCAGGAAGCGCATCACCGTTCCGGCCAGGCCGCAGTCGATCGTCGTGGAGCCGAAGAGCTCCTCGGCCGGCTCGACGACGAGGTCGGCGCCGAAGGAGCCGGTGGCGCCCTCCTCGCGGATCGTCGTGCCGAGCGAGCGCAGGCCCTCGATCATCAGGGCGCTGTCGCGCGAGTGCAGCGTTGCGCGCAGCACGGACGGAGCGTCGGCCAGAGCGGCGAGGACGAGCTCGCGGTTGGTCAGCGACTTGGAGCCGGGCAGCTCGACCACGGCGTCGAGGGCGCCGGCGGCGGACGGCGCGGACCAGTCCTCCTCGCCGGGGAGCGCGCGGGCGTCGCCGTACGGATCGAACTCGGGAGCGGAATAACGCGAGAAGACCATCGGTTGTCAGAGTAGTCGGCGAACGGACCGACGGCAGGATCAGGCGGAGGGCGAGGCATGACGGCGACGATCGACCTCGTGCGACCCCGGCCGGCCCGACCGGCCGCCTCCCGGCGCCGCGGCCTAGAATCGCGTGTGATGACTCGCGACGACAGCACACGCCCCAGCACCGCCGACGAGGCGCAGGCGATCGAGGAGACCGAGACGATCGAGGAGACCGTCGAGGAGGCTCTCGACGACGCCGCTCCCGACGCTCCGGTCGATCTCCGCGCGCTGTTCGAGCAGCAGGCGCTGCCCTTCATCGACCAGCTCTACGCGGCCGGCCTGCGGATGACCAAGAACCCCTCCGACGCTCAGGACCTCGTCCAGGAGACGTTCGCGAAGGCGTTCGGCGCGTTCAAGCAGTTCGAGCAGGGCACGAACCTCAAGGCGTGGCTCTACCGCATCCTCACCAACACGTTCATCAACTCGTACCGCAAGAAGCAGCGCGAGCCGTACCAGAGCGCGATCGACGAGCTCGAGGACTGGCAGCTGGGCGGCGCCGAGTCGACCACCGCCACCTCGAGCCGCTCGGCCGAGGCCGAGGCGATCGACCACCTCCCCGACACCGCCGTCAAGGAGGCCCTGCAGGCGATCCCGGAGGACTTCCGGCTCGCCGTCTACTTCGCCGATGTCGAAGGCTTCTCGTACCAGGAGATCGCCGACATCATGAAGACCCCCGTCGGGACCGTGATGAGCCGGCTGCACCGCGGCCGGCGCATGCTGCGCGAACGACTCACCGACTACGCACGCGAGCGCGGGATCCGCGCCGCTTTCACCACCGGGAGCACGAAATGACCGACTGCGGCTGCACGAAGGCGAAGGCCGAGCTCGAGGAGTACCTCCACAACGAGCTGTGCAAGGAGGACGCCGCCGACATCCGCGAGCACATGGCGAACTGCCCCGACTGCTCCGGTGAGGCGAAGGTCGGCGTCGTGCTGACCGTCGCCGTGCAGCGCGCGTGCAAGGAGACGGCGCCGGAGGACCTCCGCGCCCAGGTGCTCGGCATGCTGCGCGATGCGCAGGCGAGCCACGCGGCTGCTCCGGCGCGGGTCTAGCGCTCCGCACTCCCTGCTCGACGACCTCCGGCTCGTCGGAACGTGCCCGGCTCGCTGGAGCCGCCCGTTCCGGCGAGCCGGAGGTCTTTCCGCGTGCCGGACTCTCGTGAGGCGAGAGGTCGCCGAGGTCCGGCTCGTGGAACGACGTCCGGCTCGCCGGATCCGAGGATTCCGACGAGCCGAAGTCGATTCCGCGAGCCGGAGCCGCCGCCGAGGGGGCGGCTCCGGTCGGTCGGTCAGCGCTGCAGTGCGCGGCCCAGCAGGTCGGCCTGCTCGGACGCGTGCCGCTTCGCCGAGCCCGCGGCGGGGGAGGCCGCGGCCGGGCGCGAGACGACGCGGATCGGCCGGTCCAGCTGCGGAGCGACGTTCAGCGCGATGAACGGCCAGGCGCCCTGGTTCTCGGGCTCGTCCTGCACCCAGACGAACTCCGCGTCCGGGTAGCGCGCGGCGATCGCGCGCAGCTCCTCGATCGGCGCCGGATAGTACTGCTCGACGCGGACCAGCGCGATGCCGTCGTCCGGCTTCTTCTCCAGCTCGGCCTTGAGGTCGTAGTGCACCTTGCCGGCGTGCAGGAGCACCCGGGTCACGGCCGACGCGTCCTGGATGCGGGCGTCGTCGATCACGGGCTCGAAGCGGCCCGAGGTGAAGTCCTCGACCGGGCTCGACGCCCCGCGCAGGCGCAGCATGGCCTTCGGCGTGAAGACCACCAGCGGGCGGCGCGGCCGCGAGTACGCCTGGCGGCGCAGCAGGTGGAAGTACGACGCCGGGGTCGACGGGCGCGCGACGGTCATGTTCCGCTCCGCGCACATCTGCAGGTAGCGCTCGATGCGGGCGGAGGAGTGGTCCGGGCCCTGGCCCTCGTAGCCGTGCGGGAGCAGGAGCACGAGCGACGAGCGCTGGCCCCACTTCTGCTCGGCGGAGGAGATGAACTCGTCGATGACGATCTGGGCGCCGTTCGCGAAGTCGCCGAACTGCGCCTCCCAGAGCACGAGCGAGTCGGGACGCTCGACCGAGTAGCCGTACTCGAACGCCATCGCGGCGTACTCCGAGAGCAGCGAGTCGTAGATCCACAGGCGGGCCTGCGAGTCCGACAGGTTCATCAGCGGCAGCCACTCCTGGCCGTTCTCGCGGTCGTGCAGCACCGCGTGGCGCTGGACGAACGTCCCGCGGCGGGTGTCCTGGCCGACGAGGCGCACCGGGGTGTCCTCGAGCAGCAGCGAGCCCAGCGCGAGCAGCTCGCCGAACGCCCAGTCGATCGAGCCGGAGCGGCTCATCTCCTGGCGCTTGGTGAGGAGCTGCTGCAGCTTCGGGTGCACGGTGAAGCCCTCGGGCGGCGAGGTGAACGCGTCGCCGATGCGGGTGACCACCTCGGCCTTGACGCCGGTCACCTCGGGCTCGCCGGGGTAGTCCTCGCCCTGCTGGGCGTCCGGCAGCTCGAGGTCGGCCACGGAGTCGCCGTCGGCGCTGATCACCGGGATCGCGCCGGTCTGCGCGGCGTGCGTCTCGGCGAAGGCGCGCTCGAGGCGGTCCTGGAAGTCCTGGTGCGCCCGGTCGTACTCCTCCTCGGTGATGTCGCCGCGACCGACGAGCGCCTCGGTGTAGAGCTTGCGCACCGAGCGCTTGGCCTCGATCAGGCTGTACATCAGCGGCTGGGTCATCGAGGGGTCGTCGCCCTCGTTGTGGCCGCGGCGGCGGTAGCAGATCAGGTCGATGACCACGTCGCGGTTGAACCGCTGGCGGTACTCGAACGCGAGCTGGCCGACGTGCACGACGGCCTCGGGGTCGTCGCCGTTCACGTGGAAGATCGGCGCCTGGATCGTCTTCGCCATGTCTGTCGAGTAGATCGAGGTGCGCGCCTCGTGCGGCGGGGTCGTGAAGCCGACCTGGTTGTTGATGTTGATGTGGATCGTGCCGCCGGTGCGGTACGCCCGCAGCTGGGACATCTGCAGGCCCTCGACGACCACGCCCTGGCCCGCCATCGCGGCGTCGCCGTGGACGAGGATCGGCAGGGTGGTGAAGGTGCCGATCGGCTTGCGGTCCTGCTTGGCGCGGACGATGCCCTCGAGCACGCCGTTGACGGCCTCGAGGTGCGAGGGGTTCGCCGCCAGGTAGACGGGGATCTCCTCGCCGCCGGCGCCGCGGAAGGTGCCCTCGGTGCCGAGGTGGTACTTCACGTCGCCCGAGCCCTGGACTGTCTTGGGGTCCTGAGTGCCCTCGAACTCGCGGAAGATCTGGCCGTAGGTCTTGCCGGCGATGTTGGTCAGCACGTTGAGGCGGCCGCGGTGGGCCATGCCGATGGCGACCTCGTCGAGGTCCGCGTCCGCCGCGCCCTGCAGGACGGCGTCCAGCAGCGCGATCAGCGACTCGCCGCCCTCGAGCGAGAAGCGCTTCTGGCCGACGTACTTGGTCTGCAGGAAGGTCTCGAACGCCTCGGCCTCGTTGAGACGGCCGAGGATCCGCAGCTGCTCGTCGTGGCCCGGCTTCTCGTAGCCGCGCTCGAGCTTCTGCTGCATCCAGGCGCGCTGCTCCGGGTCCTGGATGTGCATGTACTCGACGCCGACGGTGCGGCAGTAGGAGTCGCGCAGGATGCCGAGGATGTCGCGGAGCTTCAGCTGGCGGGAGCCGCCGAAGCCGTCGGTGACGAACTCGCGGTCGAGGTCCCAGAAGGTGAGGCCGTGGTTCTCGATGGCGAGGTCCGGGTGCGAGCGCTGGACGTACTCCAGCGGGTCGACGTCGGCCATCAGGTGGCCGCGGACGCGGAAGGAGTTGATCAGCTCCTGCACGCGCGAGGTCTTCGAGACGCGCTCGGCGAGGTCGACGGCGATGTCGGTCGACCAGTGGATCGGGTCGTAGGGGATGCGCAGCGCGGAGAAGATGTCCTCGTAGAAGCCGCGCTTGCCGAGCAGCAGCTCGTGCACGATCTTGAGGAACTCGCCCGAGCCGGCGCCCTGGATGACGCGGTGGTCGTAGGTCGAGGTCAGCGTGATCGTCTTGCCGATGCCGAGCTCGACGAGGGTCTTCTCGGACGAGCCCTGGAACTCCGCCGGATACTCGAGGGCGCCGGCGCCGATGATGCAGCCCTGGCCCTTCATCAGCCGGGGCACGGAGTGCACGGTCCCGATGCCGCCCGGGTTGGTCAGCGAGAGGGTGGTCCCGGCGAAGTCGCCGGCGGCGAGCTTGTTGCCGCGGGCGCGCTTGACGAGGTCCTCGTAGGCGGCGAGGTAGGCGGTGAAGCTCAGCGTGTCGGCGCGCTTGATGCTCGGGACGAGCAGGGCGCGGGTGCCGTCGGGCTTGGGCATGTCGATCGCGATGCCGAGGTTGATGTGCGCGGGGGCGACCACCGAGGGCTTGCCGTCCGGCTCGTCGTAGTAGACGTTCTGGCTCGGGAAGTCCTTGAGCGCGCGGATCAGCGCCCAGCCGATCAGGTGGGTGAACGACACCTTGCCGCCGCGGGTGCGCCGCAGGTGGTTGTTGATGACGATGCGGTTGTCGATCATCAGCTTCGCGGGGATGGTGCGGACGCTGGTGGCGGTCGGGATCGACAGGCTCGCGTCCATGTTCGTGGCGAGGCTCTTGGCCATGCCGCGCAGGGGGGAGACGACGTCCTCCTCCACGGCGGCGGCGGGCTCGGCCGGCTTGCTCACGGGCGCGTCGGCCGGGATGGGCTGCGCCTTCGGCTGCTTCGAGGTGGTCTTCGCCGTGCTGGTCGCCGAGGTGGCCGGGTGGCTCACCGCTCCGCCCGCGCTCGTCGACACGCGCTCGGCGACGGGCGCCTTCGCCGGGGCGGCGGGGGCGGCGGCCGCGGGGGCCTCCGCGCCGGCGGGTGCGGCACCGCCGAGCTGCTTGCCGTAGCGCTCGAGGATCGGCCACCAGGACTCGTCCACCGAGGCCTTGTCGGCGCTGTACTGCTCGTACAGCTCCTCCACCAGCCACTCGTTGGCCCCGAAGTCCTCCGAGCCCTGATCTGTTCCCGCTCCGGTCAACTGGCTCGACACAGCCGATCGCCCACTCTCTCCGTTGATTCGTTCTCGATCATCCGGACGGCACCGTCGCATCCGACACGCATCTGGGCGTCGTCGCCCGGTCCCGTCCCGGTCGTCAAGCCTAGCCCGGATCCTCCGGCGAAGGTCCCCAGCCGGGCCGGAGTAGCGTCGTCTCCATGCGCTTCTACGGTGGAACACCCTCCGGCGACCTCACCTACTCGGACGTCTTCCTCGTTCCCGGCCGGTCCTCCGTGACCAGCCGGCTCGATGTGTCGCTCGCCCCCGGTGACGGCACCGGAGCCAGCATCCCGATCGTCTCCTCGAACATGAACTCGGTCACCGGGCCCCGGCTCGCGGCGACGCTCGCCCGGCGCGGCGGGCTCGGCGTCCTCCCGCAGGACATGCCGCTGCAGCAGCTCGACGCGGCGATCCGCTGGGTGAAGGACCAGCCGGTCGCCTTCTCCGGGGCGCTCACCGCCTCGCCGTCGACGACCGTCGAGGAGGCGCTCGCGATCCTCCCGGCCGTCGCGGGCCACGGCTTCGTGGTGCAGGAGGAGGACGGCACGATCCTCGGCTGCGTCCCCGCCGCGCGGCTCGCCACTGCCCTGGAGGACGCCAGGCTCGGCGACCTCGTGCACGGCGCCTCCGCCTCGATCGACGCCGATGACGTCACCACCGCGCGCGCCGCCTTCGACCTGATGGTCGCGGCCGACCTCGACTTCGCCCCGGTGCTGCACCACGGCACGCTCGTCGGCACGCTCTCGCGCACCGGCGCGCTGCGCTCGACCATCTACGACCCCGCGCTGGACGCCGACGGGCGGCTCCGCATCGCCGCGGCGGTCGGCATCAACGGCGACGTCGCGGCCAAGGCGCGCGCCCTCGTCGCCGCGGGCGTCGACGTGCTCGTGCTCGACACGGCCCACGGCCACCAGGAGGGGATGCTGCGCGCGCTGCGCACCGTCTCCGCGCTGAAGCTCGGCGTGCCGATCGCGGCCGGCAACATCGTCACCGCCGACGCGGTGCACGACCTCGTCGACGCGGGCGCGGACATCCTCAAGGTCGGCGTCGGCCCGGGCGCGATGTGCACCACGCGGATGATGACCGCTGTCGGGCGGCCGCAGTTCTCCGCGGTGCTCGAGACGGCGGAGCGGGCCCGCGAGCTCGGCGCGCACGTCTGGGCCGACGGCGGCGTGCGCTACCCGCGCGACGTGGCGCTCGCGCTCGCGGCCGGTGCGGCCTCGGTGATGATCGGCTCCTGGTTCGCCGGCACGATCGAGGCGCCGGGCGAGCTGCGCAGCGACGCGGCCGGCCGGATCTACAAGGAGAGCTGGGGGATGGCCTCGGCCAAGGCCGTGCAGGAGCGCTTCGACCGCCTCGACGCCTACGAGCTCGCCCGCAAGCGGCTCTTCGCGGAGGGCATCTCCTCGTCGATGATCTACCTCGACCCGCTGCGCCCCTCGCTCGAGGACCTGCTCGACATGATCACCTCGGGCGTGCGCTCCTCCTTCACCTACGCCGGGGCGCGCAGCGTCGCCGAGTTCCACGAGCGCGCGCTGGTCGGCCTGCAGTCGGCGGCGGGCTACGAGGAGGGCAAGGCGCTGCCGGTCAGCTGGTGACCGCTCGCCGGTGACCGTCAGCCGGTGCCCGGCGCGCGCGTGCTAGAACCGAGCCCATGACGATCGTCGACAACGCCGTGTACGTGGGCGGTCACCGCATCCGGAACCCCGACTCGCTCGAGGACACCTTCGAGCTGATGCGCGACGAGCACGGCATGGCCTGGATCGGGCTCTACCGCCCGAGCCGCGAGGAGGTCGAGGCGGTCGCCCAGGAGTTCGGGCTGCACCCGCTCGCCGTCGAGGACGCGCTGAGCGGCCACCAGCGGGCGAAGCTCGAGCGCTACGACGACGGGCTCTTCGTGGTGCTCCGTCCTGCGCGCTACGTGGACTCGGCGGAGACGGTCGTCTTCGGCGAGCTGCACGTGTTCGTGGGCCCCGACTTCGTGGTCACCATCCGGCACGCGGACTCGCCGGACCTGGCGGCGGTGCGCAAGCGGCTCGAGGGGGACCCGTCGCTGCTCTCCCGCGGACCGGAGGCGGTGCTCTACGCGATCCTCGACCAGGTCGTCGACGAGTACGCGCCGGTGGTGCAGGGCGTGCAGGGCGACGTCGACGAGATCGAGGACCAGCTCTTCGGCGACGGCTCGGACGACGGGCTCTCGGAGCGCATCTACCGGCTCTCCCGCGAGGTCATCCACTTCCAGCGCTCCGTGCAGCCGCTGACGGCGCTGCTGCGCGAGCTCGCCGAGGCGCCGGACGCGGCCCCGGGCGCCGACGCGACGCTCGACCACGTCGAGCTGCACCGCTCGCTCCGCGACGTGCTCGACCACACCATCCGGGTGACGGAGGCCGTCGACGCGCTGCGGGCGATCCTGGACAAGGCGCTGACCGTGCACTCGACGCTGGTCTCGCGGCGGCAGACCGAGACCGGGCTGGCCCAGAACGACGTGGTGCGGAAGATCTCGTCCTGGGCCGCGATCCTGTTCGCGCCGACGCTCGTCGCGGGCATCTACGGCATGAACTTCGACGACATGCCGGAGCTGCACTGGCGGCTCGGCTACCCGTGGGCGATCGGGCTGATGCTGGTCTTCGGCTTCGTGCTCTACGCCGTGTTCAAGCGCAAGAAGTGGCTCTGAGCGCGGCCCTGCCGGAGCCGGGCTGCCGCTAGACTCGACGCCACAATGGACGACCCCCCTTCTGCGCATCCGCCCTCGCACCGGCTCGTTCGGATCTCCCCGATCCCCTCGGGCACGATCCTGCAGCCGCTCCCGCTTCCGCTGACCGGGGGTGATCCCCGTGGGCACTGAGTGGCTCCTGCTCGGCGTCGGCCTGCTGCTGACGCTCGGCACCGGCGTGTTCGTCGCGAGCGAGTTCGCGCTGGTCAACCTCGACCGCGCCGATCTCGAGGCCCGCCGCGACCGCGGCGAGACCCGCCTCGGCATGACGATCGCCGCCCTCCGCGTCACCTCGACGCACCTCTCCAGCGCGCAGCTCGGCATCACGCTGACGACGCTGCTCACCGGCTACACGATGGAGCCGGCGCTCTCGACCCTGCTGCGGGTGCCGTTCGGCGGTCTCGGGATCCCGGACGAGGTGCTGACGCCGATCATGACGGTGCTCGCGATCGTCATCGCGACGCTGCTGTCGATGATCCTCGGCGAGCTGGTGCCGAAGAACTTCGCGCTGGCGCTGCCGCGGGCGACGGCGAAGCTGGTCGTGCCGATCCAGACCGCGTTCACGACCGTCTTCCGCCCCGCCGTCGCGCTGCTGAACGGCAGCGCCAACGCCCTGCTCCGCCTGGCCGGCATCGAGCCGAAGGAGGAGCTCTCGGGCGCCCGCAGCGCCGAGGAGCTCTCGAGCCTGGTGCGCCACTCCGCGAGCGCCGGACTGCTCGAGGAGGACACGGCCGACCTGCTCGGGCGCACCCTCCGCTTCTCCGCGCTCTCCGCGGGCGACGTGATGACGCCGCGGCTGCGGCTGTCCACGCTCGAGCGCTCCAGCACCGCCCAGGACGTCCTCGACCTCGCCCGGACCACCGGCCTCTCGCGCTTCCCGATCACGGACGACGACATCGACGACATCGTCGGCGTCGTGCACGTCAAGCAGGCGGTCGCGGTGCCGCGCGGCAAGCGCTCCGAGGTGCCCGTCACCGCCCTGCGCTCGGAGCCGCTCCGCGTGCCCGAGACGATGAAGCTCGACGTGCTGCTCACCGAGCTGCGCGGCCGCGGCTTCCAGCTCGCCGTCGTCGTCGACGAGTACGGCGGAACGGCGGGCGTCGCGACGCTCGAGGACCTCGTGGAGGAGCTCGTCGGCGAGGTGGCGGACGAGCACGACCGCTCGCGCCCCGACGTCGTGAAGCTGCCCGGCTCGACCACCTTCCCCGGCATGCTGCGGCCCGACGAGGTGCGCGACCGCGCCGGCGTCGTCATCCCCGAGGAGGGGCCGTACGAGACGGTCGCCGGGTTCGTGATGAGCGAGCTCGGCCGCCTGCCCGCCGTCGGCGACGAGGTGCCCGTCGAGGGCGGGTCGCTCCGCGTCGAGCGGCTCGACGGCCGGCGCATCGACCGGCTCCGCTTCACCCCGGACCCCGACGCTGCGGGCGAGGGCATCCCCGACCCGCTCGCCGACGTGGGCCGGCCGCACCGAGGACGCCAGGAGGCCGACCATGAGTGACTGGGCAGGAATCGCCTGGCTCGTGGTGCTGCTCGCCGCGAACGCCTTCTTCGTCGGAGCGGAGTTCGCGGTCATCTCCGCGCGCCGCTCCCAGATCGAGCCCCTCGCCGAGAGCGGACGCCGCAGCGCGATCACCGCGCTCGCCGCGATGGAGCACGCCACCCTGATGCTGGCGACGACGCAGCTGGGCATCACCGTGTGCTCGCTGCTGATCCTCAACGTCAGCGAGCCGGCGATCCACCACCTGCTCGAGGTGCCGCTGCACGCGGTCGGCATCCCGGACGAGTTCTCGGGCACGGTCGCCTTCGTGATCACCCTGGTGATCGTCTCGTTCCTGCACGTCGTGCTCGGCGAGATGGTGCCGAAGAACATCTCGTTCTCGATGCCGGACCGCGCCGTGCTGCTGCTCGCGCCGCCGCTCGTCGCGATCGCCCGCGTGATCAGCCCGATCATCGTCGCGCTCAACGCGATCTCGAACGGGGTGCTGCGGCTCTTCCGGGTCGAGCCGAAGGACGAGGCGAACAGCACTTTCACGCTCGAGGAGGTGCAGACGATCGTCGACCAGTCGACCCGCGAGGGCACCCTGCGCAGCAACGGCACCCTCCTCGCCGCGTTCGAGTTCACCGAGAAGAAGGTGCACGACGTGGCGCTGCCGCTCGACGGCATCGTCAGCCTCCCCGCCGGAGCCTCGCCCGCCGACGTGGAGCGCGCCGTCGCGAAGCACGGCTTCTCGCGCTACGTCGTGCTCGGCGAGGACGGGCAGCCCGAGGGGTACATCCACCTCAAGGACGTCCTCGACCTCGACGGCGACACCGAGGGGCCCAAGTTCCGCCTGCCCATCCCGGCCAAGCGGATCCGCCAGCTCGCCTCGATCTTCGAGGCCACCGACCTCGAGGACGCCCTCGCGATCATGCGCCGCACCGGCGCCCACCTCGCCCGCGCCTTCGACGAGCAGGGCCGCGCCACCGGCGTCCTCTTCCTCGAGGACATCATCGAGGAGTTGGTCGGCGAAGTCGACGACGCCACCCGCCGCTGAGGCGCGGGCCGGGGAGGCGGCGCTCGCGGCGTTGTCGTCGGTCGCGATACCGCCGGTATCGCTCCCTCCTCCGCCTTGCGATCACCACCTCCCCGGCCCGCGCCTCGACTTCTGATGAGGCGGGGGCAGCGGCTTCGCCGACTGCGGGGGCAGCGGCTTCGCCGACTGCAGTGGGCAGCGGCTTCGCCGACTGAGATGGGCAGCGGCTTCGCCGACTGGGCTTCACGGCGGCAGCGTCGCAGGCTGCGGGTGCAGCAGCGGCGGCCTTTCATGCTGGTCGAGTAGCCCGCAGGGCGTATCGAGACCAGGCGTCATCAGGCGCGCGGCTGCCGACGTTCTGCTGCGGGTGGATCGCGCAGAGGGTGGCGTCGGGGGAGCGACCTAGGCTGGCGGGATGACGGATGGGCAGAGGGAGTTCGGGCTCGCGGAGGCGGCGCTGGTTGTGCGGGTGCCGCGCGCCGAGGACGACAAGTACAGCCGCGGGGTGCTCGGGATCGCGACCGGGTCCGAGCGCTACCCGGGGGCGGCGGTGCTCGGCGTCGAGGCGGCGGTGCGCACCGGGCTGGGCATGGTGCGCTACCTCGGGCCGGAGCGGCCGTCCGCCCTCGTGCTGGCGCGTCGTCCCGAGGTCGTGACCTCGGCCGGGCGGGTGCAGGCCTGGCTCCTCGGCTCCGGGACGAGCGCGGACGACCGCTCGGAGGACGAGCGCGCCGCGCTGCTCGAGCAGCTGCACTCGGGGATCCCCGTGGTGCTCGACGCGGGCGCGCTCGACCTGATCGGCGAGGCCCGCGGGCCGGTGGTCATCACTCCGCACTACCGCGAGCTCGCCGGCCTCCTCTCGCGCGCCGGGGTGGACGTCGACGCGGCCGCGGTCGCCGCCGACGCGAGCGGCTGGGCGCGGCGCACCGCCGAGCGCTTCCGGGTCTGCGTGCTGCTCAAGGGCAGCACCACGCACGTGGTCTCCGGGAGCACCGCCCACGAGGTCAGCGGCTCGACGCCCTGGCTCGCCACGGCGGGCAGCGGGGACGTCCTCGGCGGAGTGCTCGGCGCGCTGCTGGCCGGCCGGGCCGCGGACGCGGAGAGCCGGGGGACGGCGCTCGGGGACGAGGATCTCGCGGCGGTCGCCGCCGCCGCGGCCGTCCTGCACGCGCAGGCCGGCGCGGCGGCGTCCGGAGGCGGGCCGATCGCCGCCCTCGACATCGCCGAGCAGCTCCCCGGCGTCGTCGCGCGGCTGCTGAACTGAAACGCCGGCATCGACTGCCGGACTGAACCGATCGCGTCCCCGGCCCGTTGACACAGGAGAGACGGCCTTCCCCCGCGACCCGGACATCGGAGCCGCACAGCCGTCTCATCGGAACCCCCGAGCTCCCGGCCCTAGCGTCGGAGACGACAGCCGCGTCCGACCCCCACACAGGAGAACAGACATGACCGCGAAGACCACGACTCCCGTCCGCTACGCCCTCACCCTCCTCGCCGGCGCCGGCACCCTCGCGGCCCTCGCCGCCTGCTCGAGCACCGCCACCGCCGGGACCGAGGACGCCGGCTCGAGCGCCGCCGCGACCAGCGCGCCCGCCGCCACGTCCAGCGCCGCCCCCGAGTCGACCGGTTCCGCGTCGACCGGCTCCACCGCGACCGGCGCCTACGCCGACGGCACCTACGAGGCCGACGGGTCCTACACCTCGCCCGGCGGCAACGAGTCGGTCGGCGTCGAGCTGACCCTCGAGTCGGGCGTCGTCACCGCCGTCACGGTGACCCCCGAGTCCGAGAACCCGACCGGCCAGGAGTACCAGACCCGCTTCGCCAGCGGCATCTCGGGCGAGGTCGTCGGCAAGAGCCTCGACGAGCTCGACGTGACCAAGGTCTCCGGCTCCTCGCTCACCTCCGGCGGCTTCAACGACGCCGTCGAGACGATCAAGGCCGATGCCGCGGCCTGAACCTCTGCACCCTGACGCCGCGCCGGCCGCGACCCGGCGCGTCCTCGAGAGCGCCTGGCGGTTCGAGGCGATCGGCACCACCTGGCAGATCGACACGGACGCGCCGCTGGACGCGCTCGTGCGCGAGCGGGTCCAGCGGCGCGTCGAGGCCTACGACCGCACCTGGTCGCGGTTCCGCGACGACTCCGCCGCCTCGCGCCTTCGGACCGAGCCCGGCGAGCACGTCTTCCCGGCGGAGGCGGTCGAGCTGTTCGCCCTCTACGACGAGCTCTTCGCGCTGACCGGGGGCGGCGTCACGCCGTTCGTCGGCGACGCCCTCGAGCAGCTCGGCTACGACCCGGCCTACTCTCTGGTGCCGCGCGGCCCCGTCGCGCCGGCTCCGTCCTGGGCCGCGGTCCGCGGCGGCGGGGGAGCGACGCTCCGCACCGCAGCCGGAGTCGTGCTCGACGTCGGCGCGGCCGGCAAGGGTCAGCTCGTCGACCTCGTCCTGCACGAGCTCGCGAGCGCGGGCGTCGAGCGCGCCGTCGTCGACGCGAGCGGCGACCTGCGCGCCCGCGGGGTCGGCGCCTACCGCGTCGGCCTCGAGCACCCCTTCGACGCGAGTCGCGCGATCGGCGTCGCCGAGCCGGGCGAGCGCGCGCTCTGCGCCTCGGCCGGCAACCGCCGGGCCTGGGGCGACGGGCTGCACCACGTCCTCGACGGCCGCACCGGCCGCCCGGTCGACACCGTCATCGCTACCTGGGTCGTCGCCGACAGCACCCTCGTCGCCGACGGTCTCGCGACCGCCCTCTTCGTCTGCCCGCCCGAGGTGCTCGCCGAGCGCTTCGACTTCGAGTTCGTCCGCGTGCTCAGCGCCGGCGGCCTGCACTACTCGCCCCGCTTCCCCGGAGAGGTCTTCTGATGATCGGCACCCTCGATCGCGCCCTCGGTCGCATCACCATGTACCGGCTGGTCTGGCTGACGCTCGCCGCGCTGCTCGTGGTCGCGCTCGGCTACTCCGCCGCCGGGCTGATCTTCTTCACGCCGATCGAGATCGCGGCGACCGCCGTCGTGGCGATCGTCTCGACGACCGGGGCGACCTGGCTGATCGCCCGGCTGGTCGGCTCGCCCGCCCACCTCGAGTCCTCGCTGGTGACCGGACTGCTGATCGCGTTCCTGCTCTTCCCGACCTCGGAGCCGCGCGCCCTGCTGGTCGTCGCGCTGATCGGCGTGATCGCGGCGGCGTCCAAGTACGTGCTGGTCTGGCGCGGACGCCACCTCTTCAACCCGGCCGCCGTCGCGGTGCTGATCGTCGGCATCGCGCAGGGCCTGCTGCAGGACACCCCGTTCGCGGGCTCGCTGACCGCCGCGGCCTGGGCGCTGCCCACCGGCGCGCTCTGGCCGTGGGTGCTGCTCGGCGCGCTCGTCGTCGTCGCACGGGTGCGCCGCTGGGCGATCGTCGTCGTCTTCATCGCGGTCGCCGGAACCGTCTCCGTGCTCAACTCGGTGATGAACGGACAGGAGCCCGGAGCCGCGCTGTCGCTGGTCCTGACCGCGTACCCGTTCGTCTTCGCCGGCGCCTTCATGCTGACCGAGCCGCTGACCCTCGCCCCGCGCCGCTCCCAGCAGCTGATCGTGGCCGTCGTCGCGGCTCTGCTCACGACGGTCCCGTTCTCGCTCGGACCGCTGCACGCCAGCCCGGAGCTCGGCCTCGTCGCGGGCAACGCGATCGCGTTCTTCTTCGGCCAGCGCCGGCGGCTGTCGCTGGAGCTGCGCTCCTCGAGCGTCATCGCTCCGGGCATCACGGAGTACCGCTTCGCTCCGCGGACGCCGGTGCGCTTCGAGGCGGGCCAGTGGCTCGAGCTCGACGTGCCGCACCGCTCCGACGGCCGGGGGAGCCGCCGCACCTTCTCCATCGCCTCCGCTCCCGCCGACGGCGAGATCGCCGTGGCCATGCGGCTGCCCGAGAAGGCGAGCAGCTTCAAGCGGGCGCTCGCCGGTCTCGAGCCCGGCGCCGTGGTCCGCGCCACGAGCGTCGGCGGCGACTTCGTGCTGCCCGCCGACCCGGCGACACCGCTGCTCCTGGTCGCGGGCGGCATCGGCATCACGCCGTTCGCGAGCCAGCTGACGGCGATCGCGGCCGGACCGGAGCGCGACGTGGTCGTCGTCTACGCGGCCGCCCGGCTGGAGGACGTGGCGTACCGCGAGCTCCTCCGCGCCTCCGGGGCCCGCGTCGTGCTGGTCTCGCCCGAGGTGCCGGATCGGCTGCCCGAGGGCTGGTCGCACGTCGCCGGACGGATCACGGCGGAGCGCCTCGCGGACGCCGTGCCCGACGCGCCCCGCCGCGTCGGCTTCGTCTCCGGCTCGCCCGCGTTCGTCGACTCCGTCCGCGGCGCCCTCCGCTCGGCCGGTGCGAAGAAGGTCCGCACCGACGCCTTCGCCGGGTACTGATGCGGCCGGTGGCCGCTCAGGGAGGAGTTCCCAGGGCTGTTCAGGGGTCCGATGAGGGCGCCGTCTACACTGACGCGGTGCCGACCCCTGCCGCCTCAGAGACCGCCGCCACCCGCGCCTCCCTCCGCCCCTCCGCCCGCCCGATCGCGTGGCTGCGCGAGAACCGCGACTCCGCCGCCGTGCTGTGGGGCGGCTTCGCCCTCGTGCACGTCCTGCTCTCCCTGCTGGCGCTCTACGCCCCGGGACTGCCGATGGGGGACGTCAGCATCGTCTACAAGGGCTGGATGCGGACCGCCGTCGAGGGCGGCGGGCTCGTCGGCTTCGACACCGGCTGGGTCTACCCGATCCTCGCCCTGGTGCCGATCAGCGCCGCCTGGCTCTTCGGAGAGGCGGGCTACGACCTGACCTGGCTCGTCGGCGTGATCGCCGTCGATGCGGCGGCCTTCGCCCTGCTCCTGCACCGCGGGATCCCCGCCCGGCTCGCTGCGGCGCGCTGGTGGCTGCTCTTCCTGGTGCTCCTCGGGCCGATCGCCGTCGGCCGGATCGACGCCTTCACCGTTCCGCTCGCCATCGCCGGACTGCTCTGGGCCTCCAGCCGACCGGTCGTCGCCGCGCTCGCGCTGACCGTCGCGACGTGGATCAAGGTCTGGCCCGCCGCCCTGCTCGGTGCCGCCGTCCTGGTGCTGCGCGGCCGCTGGCGGCTCGTCGCCGTCGGCGCCGGGCTCTCGGTCGCGATCATCGCCGGCGTGTATGCGCTCGGCGGCGGCGAGTACGTCTTCAGCTTCGTCACCGACCAGACCTCGCGCGGTCTGCAGATCGAGGCGCCCGTCAGCACGCTCTGGATGTGGCTCTCCATCGGCGGTTGGGCCGGCAGCTACGTCTGGTACGCCGCCGACATCAACACCTTCGAGATGCACGGCCCGTTCACCGATGTCGCCGCGGAGCTGATGAACCCGGCGCTCGCGCTCGCGGTGGTCGGCACGGTGCTGCTCGGTCTCCGGGCGCTGCGCGCGAAGGCGTCGCCGGTGCGGCTGCTGCCGCTACTGAGCCTCGGACTCGTCCTGGTGCTGATCGACATCAACAAGGTGCTCTCGCCGCAGTACATCGTCTGGCTGGCGCCGCCGGTGATCGTCGGGCTCGTCGTGGCCGGTCGCGACTTCGCGACGCCGGCGAAGCTGACCCTCGCGATCGCGGTGTTCACGCAGATCGTCTACCCGTACCTCTACCTCTTCCTGCTGTACTCGAACGCGGGCATGGTGCTGGCGCTGACCGTGCGCAACGTTCTGCTGCTCGTGCTGCTCGGCTGGGTGCTCCGCGAGCTGTGGCGGACGGGGAGCCGCGCTCGCGCTGCCGAGGGCGTGCGCGCCTAGGCTGGACGGCGGGTCCGGTGGTCGGATCCGCTGGGAGGTCCCTCGTGCTGGTCGCATTCTCCGTCGCTCCGTCCGGCGGTGAGGGTCCCGACGCCTCCGTCCACGACGCCGTCGCCGCCGCCGTCCGCATCGTCCGCGACTCCGGCCTGCCGAATCGCACGACCTCGATGTTCACAGAGATCGAGGGCGAGTGGGACGAGGTCTTCGACGTGATCAAGCGCGCGACCGAGGCGGTCGGCGCCTACGGGTCGCGGGTCTCGCTGGTGCTGAAGGCCGACATCCGGCCCGGCTACTCGGGCGAGATCGACGCCAAGATCGAGCGGCTCGGCCGCGCGCTCGAGGAGTGAGGCGCGCGGGAGCGCTCTCCGACTCGAATCGTTTCGATCCGCTTCCGATCCTCGCTATCGTGGTCCGGTGACCCTCTCCCCGGCCCGGACCCGCCTCGCCCTGCTCGCCCTCGCGATGGGGGGCTTCGCCATCGGCTCGACCGAGTTCGTCGCGATGGGGCTGCTGCCGCAGCTCGCCGCCGACCTGCTCCCGGACGTCTACGCCGCGAGCTCCGAGCAGGCGAACTCGCAGGCCGGACTGCTGATCTCCGCCTACGCGCTCGGCGTCGTCGTCGGTGCTCCGACGATCGCCGCGGCCGCCGCGCGCTGGCCGCGCAAGCGCCTGCTGCTGATCCTGCTGGCAGCGTTCACGATCGGGACCGTCGCCTCGGCCCTGCTGCCGACCTTCCCGCTCGTGCTGGCCGCTCGCTTCGTCGCGGCGCTGCCGCACGGCGCGTACTTCGGCATCGCCTCGCTCGTCGCCGCGGACCTGATGGGGCCGGGCAAGCGCGGCAAGGGCGTCGCCTTCGTGCTGTCCGGGCTCACCATCGCGAACGTCGTCGGGGTGCCCGCCATCACCTGGGTGGGGCAGAACGCGGGCTGGCGCAGCGCGTACCTCGTCGTCGCGGCGATCTTCGCGGCGACCGTGGTGGCCGTGTGGCTGCTCGTGCCGTTCCAGCGGGGGAACCCGGGCGCGACCATGCGCAACGAGCTGAAGGCCTTCGGCCGGCTGCAGGTCTGGATGACCCTGCTGATCGGTGCGATCGGCTTCGGCGGACTCTTCGCGATGTACAGCTACATCACGCCGCTGTCGACCGAGGTGACCGGGCTGCCGCTCGGCGCGGTGCCGTGGATCCTGGTGGTGATCGGCCTGGGCATGACGGTCGGCAACCTGGCGGGCGGCTGGGCGGCCGACCGGAACGTGCGGCTCGCACTCGTGGTGCTGTTCCTCGGGGTGCTCGTGTCGCTGACCGGCCTGGCACTGACCGCGACGTCGGTCGTGGGTCTGGTCGTGTTCACGTTCCTCGCGGCGGGCTTCTCCGCGGGGGCCTCGCCGGCCATCCAGACCCGGCTGATGGACGTCGCCCGTGACAGCCAGACCATCGCCGCGGCGCTCAACCACTCCGCGCTCAACATCGGCAACTCCGTCGGCGCCGCGCTCGGCGGGGTGACCATCGCCGCCGGCCTCGGCTACCTGTCGCCGATCTGGGTCGGCGTGGTCCTCACCGCGGCCGGCATCCTGCTCGCCTTCGCCAGCATCGCCATCGACCGCGCCCGCGGCACCGTCGACCCGCCGCGCGACCCCGCTCGCCCCGCCACGGGCAGCGTCCCGGTCAACGCCCTGTAGGGGCGCCGCGGCGGCGGCACATGCTGATCGAGTAGCCCGCGGAGCGGGCGTATCGAGATCCACCAGCACCGGACGGTGGCCTGCAGGCCGCCCTGTTGACGCCGGTGGGTCTCGATACGCCCCTGCGGGGCTACTCGACCAACATGGAAGCGGGCACGCATCTTCTGTGACTGAGGACCGCGCATGCTGATCGAGTAGCCCGCGGAGCGGGCGTATCGAGATCCGCCAGCACCGGACGGTGGCCTGCAGGCCGCCCTGTTGACGCCGGTGGGTCTCGATACGCCCCTGCGGGGCTACTCGACCAACATGGGGTGGGGCACTATTCGGTGGGTCTTGCCTGCAGACCAGCCAGCCACGGAGCGGTGCAGACGGAAATCCGCGTGTCAGCGGATTTCCGCAGCCGCCGCAGGACGCTCTACGGAACGCGCCCACTTCGTGAAGCCGACTGCGGCGGGGGCGGGCGGGGACCGCCCCCGCGAACGGATTGAATTCGTCGCGCCGCGCGGCGCGACGAATTCAATCCGTTTCGATCAAGATCCCGTCGTGGATGGCGCGCTTGCGCAGTGCGACCTTGGTGCCGACGTCGATGCCGACCACGCGGTACTTCTCGCGGATGCGCTTGAGGTAGGACTTCGCGGTCTCCTCGGAGATGCCGAGCTCGAAGGCCACGGACTTGACGGGCTCGCCGCCGCCGTAGAGCGCCATCACGCGGCGCTCCTGCGCGCTGAGCTTGGGGGCGCCGTCGGAGTCGCCGGTGGAGAGCGCCATGTCGAGCTCGTGCGAGATGTAGGAGTGGCCGTCCTTGGCCGCGCGGATCGCCTCGACGATCATGTCGGCGTCCTCCGTTTTGACGAGGTAGCCGAGCGCGCCCGAGGCGAGCGCCTCGCGGACCACGGCCGGCTCGGAGTAGGTGCTCATCAGCACCGTCTTCACGCCGGTGGTCTTCAGGGTGGAGAGCTTGACCGAGATCGGGATGTTGTCCTTGAGGTCCAGGTCGAGCAGCACGACGTCGACAGGGAACTCGGGGTGGGTGAGCAGCTCCGGCCAGGAGGCGACCGCGGCGACCAGCTGGATGTCCGACGCGGCGCCGCGGATCCACTCCGTGAGGGCACCGAGGAGCATCTTGTGATCGTCGACCACGGCGAGCGTGATCTTCGGTTCTGCGGTGGAGGTCATCGGTGTCCTTCGGCTCGGGCGGGAGGGCGGGGCGGTCGTCTCTGCTCAGCGATCGGCCGGATTCTCGACGTAGCAGTCGATCTCGATCCGGAGCGCGTCATCGTGCGACGTGTCGCGGAACGCACCGACCTGTGCGATAGCCTCCCACGTCGCGGGATCGACTCCGCGCACGGGCACGCCCTCGGACTGCAGAGTGAGCGGCACGAGCAGGGAGCGCGGCGGGGCGTCGGCCTCGGGTTCGCGCGGTGCTCCGGCTTCGACGTGCAGCACGACGGTGAGCCCGGAGGCGCCGTCGAGGATGAGCCAGATGGCGGAGAGCAGGCCGTCCCGCTGCTGGTGGCCGAGGAGGCCGGCAGTGCCGTCGGGGTCGTGCAGATCGACGAGCGGGGCCAGCAGCTCGGACTCCTGGATCGCGTGGTGCAGCCAGGTCTCGCGACGCCCCTCGATGAGGTGCAGGCGGAGGCTGGTCGCGAGCGCGGCGGCGTGCGCGGCGCGGTGCGGATCGAGCGGCAGAACGGTCGTGCCGTCGCCGACCTCGGCGAGCAGGCGCTCGGCCGCGAGGTCGAGGCGGGCGAGCTCCTCCGAGGCGAGCATGCCGACCGCGTAGCGCGGCCCGAGGGTGGTGCTCTGGACGAGGGCGCGGTCGATCTCGAGCTGGACCATCCGGCGGAAGCCGCGCATCATCACGACCGCGACGACGGCGGGCGCGAGGGTCACGGCCATCGCGCTGATCCGCACCGAGAACGAGGTCTCGTCGCCCGAGCCCATGGCGCTGTAGGCGACGAGCTCGGCGACCGCGATGGCGAAGGCGACGGCGAGGACCTCGATGCTGCGGCGGTGCACGATCATCGCGGCGTGGGCGACCGCGGCGGCCACCGCGGCGGTCGGGACGGCGGCGGACGGGCCGTGACCGGCGACGGCGATCAGGTCCAGCGCCACGGCCCCGGTGATCCCGACGAGCAGGCCGACGTAGGCGGCGGTGGGCAGCCGCTGTCCGCAGACGTGGATGGCGACCACGGTCGCCGTGAAGGAGGCGACGAGGAGGAGCCAGGCGACGACGACCAGCCCCGGCCGCGCGTAGTCGTCGACGGTGGCGAGGAAGACCAGGAGCTCGTAGGCCATCAGCGCCGCCGCGATGCCGGTGAGGCCGCTGCCGAGGTAGCTGGTGCCCAGGGTCTCCTGCTGTCCCTTCCGCGCGCGGGCGGAGCGGGGCGAGCCGTCGGGCCGGCGAGGAGCGGCGCCGGGTCCGCCGAGGAGGGGGGAGGCCCGCTCGGTGCCGGCGCTCACTTGGGCACCTCCAGCACGACGGTCGTGCCGGAGCCGGGCGAGCTGAAGAGCCGGGTGCGCCCGCCGACGTCCGCGAGCCTCGCGACGACCGACTCCTTGAAGCCGAGCTTCGTCGCGGGCACCGTGGCGATGTCGAAGCCGGCACCGGCGTCCGTCACCATCGCGCGGACGGTCTGCTCGTCCTCGGTGATGGTGACGTCGGCGGACTCGACACCGGAGTGCCGCCGCACGTTCTCGAGGCACTCGGCGAGGGCGAGCAGGAAGGAGTCGAGCGCGGCGCCCTCGAGGACGACCTCCCCGGAGCCGTGCAGGACGACCTCGAGGCCCAGGCGGCCGAACCGGTCCCGGACGTCCTCGAGCGAGGTCGCGGCGGGCGACGCGGTGACGCTGGTCAGCTGGTACGAGCCGGACGCGCTCGGCGTCGGCGTCCCGCCGAGGCGCAGCTGGCGCAGGAGCTGCGCGTCCTGCGCGGCCTGGCGGCGGAGCGCGTCCTCGGAGACGCCGCGGCCGGAGTGGGCGAGCAGGGTGAGCGTCGCGAGCACCGTGTCGTGCAGGAGCCGCGCTCCCTGACGGCGCTGCGCCTCCGTCTCGCTGGCCTGCCGCTCGACGCGGTGCGCGTTGCCGATGCTGTCGATGCGCCGGACGACCCGGGGGACCGCCGTGCTGATCCAGAGCGCGAAGCCGGCGAGCGTGCCCCAGGGCAGCAGGCTCTGCACGAGCGCGTTGGACAGCATCGCCTCCTCGGCGACCAGCACGGAGACGACGACGCTCGGCACCAGGACGGGCAGGAGCAGCAGCAGCCGACGGGCGGAGGTGGTCACCACGACGGCGACGGTGCTGGTGACGGCGTTGGCGGTGCCGACGAGCACGTAGCCCTCGAAGCCGCTGTCGCCGCCGAGGGCGCTCGCGAGGCCGATGCTCAGCACCAGGCCGCCGGCGGCGAGCAGGAGCACCCAGAGCGTTCGTCCGCTGCGGCCGAGCTGCAGGTGGAGGACGGCGAGTGCGAGGAGCAGCGCGACCGCGAACGGCACGGCGTCGGGCGCCACCGCCCCGGGGCCGAGGACCAGGGCGATCGCCGTGGCGTCGATCAGAAGGCCGATGCCGCACGCGGACTGGCGGAGGAGGCGGTCGCGCTCGCGAGCGCTGCGGACCAACGGCACGGGCACGCTCCTTCCGGTGGGCGGCGCGGGGCGGACCCCCCGTCTCACGATAGTCACAGACCGGCGGTCGGCCCGCGGGACGGCCGGGATCGGGTCAGACCGCCAGGAGCCTCGCGAGGTGGCCGCCGACCGCGTCGTCCTCGATGAGGAAGGCGTCGTGCCCGAAGGTCGAGCTGATAACCGCGACCTCGTCGCCGTCGATGGTGCCGCGGGCGTGGGCGGCGATGATCCGCTGCCCGTCCACCGGGAACAGCCGGTCGCTGTCGATCCCGAGCACGAGCGTCGGGCTGGTGATCCGCTCGAGCGCCTCGGCCTCGCCGCCGCGCCCGCGCCCCACGTCGTGCGAGTTCATCGCCTCGACGAGGGTGATGTAGCTGTTGGCGTCGAAGCGCCGGGTGAACTTGTTGCCGTGGAAGTCGAGGTACGACTCGACCGCGAACCGGCCGCCGCCGCCCAGTGGGCTGAGGCCGGACTGCCAGCTCCGCTCGAAGCGGTCGTTGAGCTCGGACGGGCTGCGGTAGTTGAGCAGCGCCATCCGGCGGGCCAGCGCGAGGCCGTGGTACGGGCCCTTGCCGTCACCGGCGTCGTAGTAGGCGCCGCCCGCGAAGGCGGCATCGTTCCGGATCGCCTCGAGCTGGACGAAGTTGAGCGCGATCTGGTCGGAGGTGGCGCGCGGGGGAGCGGCGAGGACCGCGAGCCGGGCGACCCGCTCGGGGTGGTCGATGCCCCATTCCAGCGCCTGCATCCCGCCCATCGAGCCGCCGATGACGGTGTGCCAGCGGTCGATGCCGAGCCGGTCGGTGAAGAGCGCCTGCACGGCGACCTGGTCGCGGATCGTCGTGTACGGGAAGCGCGCGCCCCACTCGTGCCCGTCCGGTGCGAGGGAGGCGGGGCCGGTCGAGCCCTGGCAGCCCCCGAGCATGTTCGGGGCGACCACGAAGTAGCGGTCGGTGTCGATCACGAGACCGGGCCCGACGAGTCCGGACCACCAGCCGTCGGTCGCGTGACCCGGGTCGCCGCGGCCGATCAGGTGCGAGTCGCCGGTCAGCGCGTGCAGGACGAGGATCGCGTTGTCGCGCGCGGGGGAGAGCTCGCCCCAGCTCTCGTAGGCCACCCGGACGTGGGGGAGGCGGCCGCCCGCCTCGAAGGCGAACGGGCCGATCTCGACGAAGCGCCGCCCGCCGGGGTGGTCGCCCTCGCGCCAGGCCCCGGTGGCGGGCGGCTTGCCGATCACCGAGCGGAGCTGGCGCTCGGTGACGAACGCCGAAGGGACGGTGTCCTCGAGTGTCTGCTGCCAGTCCATAGCGGTGTCCATCGTGGCAGAGCGCGGCGGGCACCCGGCCTTTGTTACGCGGGGGTGACGCTCGCCTTGCTGATCGAGTAGGCCGCGGAGCGGACCCCTGCTGATCGAGGAGGCCGCGCAACGGCCGCCCGCCCATGCTGATCGAGTAGGCCGCGCAGCGGCCGCCCGCCCATGCTGATCGAGTAGGCCGCGCAGCGGCCGTATCGAGATCCGCCGTTGTCAGCACGGTGGGTCTCGATACTCCTCTGCGCGGCTACTCGACCAGCATGACGGGGCCGTCAGGCGTTGGCGCGGGAGGCCTCGACGACGCTGCGGGCGGCCTGCAGGGCCTGGGCGAGGTCGGCGCGGAGGTCGTCGATGTTCTCGAGGCCGACGGAGAGGCGGACGAGCCCGGGGGTGACGCCGGCGGTGAGCTGCTGCTCCGGGGTGAGCTGCGAGTGCGTGGTCGACGCCGGGTGGATGACGAGCGAGCGGACGTCGCCGATGTTCGCCAGGTGCGAGAACAGCACGAGCGAGTCGACGAAGGCGCGTCCCGCGTCCACCCCGCCCTTGAGCTCGAAAGAGAGCACGGCGCCCACGCCCTTCGGCGCGTAGTGGTTCGCCGCCGCGTACCAGGGCGAGGTGGGCAGTCCTGAGTAGTTGACCGTCGCGATGTCGGAGTGGTTCTCCAGGTACTCCGCGATCTCCTGCGCGTTCTGCACGTGCCGCTCGATCCGCAGCGACAGCGTCTCGATGCCCTGGATCAGCTGCCAGGCGCTCGCCGGCGCGATCGAGGCACCGAGGTCGCGCAGCAGCTGCACGCGGGCCTTGATGATGTAGGCGAGGGCGTCGCCGACCGCGTCGGTGTAGACCGCGCCGTGGTACGAGTGATCGGGCGTGGTCAGCCCGGGGAACTTCGCCGCGTTCGCGGTCCAGGAGAAGGTGCCGCCGTCGACGATCGCGCCGCCGATCACGGTGCCGTGACCACCGAGGAACTTGGTCGCCGAGTGCACGATGATGTCCGCGCCGTGCTCGAACGGGCGGATCAGGTACGGCGTCGCGATCGTGTTGTCGACGATCAGCGGGACGCCCGCCGCGTGCGCGACATCGGCCACGGCGCGGATGTCGAGGATGTTGATCTTGGGGTTGCCGATGGTCTCGGCGAAGAAGAGCTTGGTGTTCGGGCGGACCGCGCGGCGCCACTCCTCCTGGTCGTCCTGGTTCTCGACGAAAGTCGTCTCGATGCCCAGCTTGGCCAGCGTGTACTTGAAGAGGTTGTAGGTGCCGCCGTAGATCGACGACGACGAGACGAGGTGGTCGCCCGCCTGCGCGATGTTGAGCACCGCCGCGGTCTCGGCCGCCTGGCCGGACGCGAGCAGGAGCGCGCCGGAGCCGCCCTCGAGCGCGGTGAGGCGCTCCTCGACGACCGCCTGGGTCGGGTTCTGGATGCGGGTGTAGATGTTGCCGAACTCGGCGAGCGAGAAGAGGTTCTTCGCATGCTCGGCGTTGTCGAAGACGTAGGAGGTGGTCTGGTAGATCGGGGTCGCGCGCGCCTTGGTGACGGGATCGGGCGCGGCTCCGGAGTGGATCTGCTTGGTCTCGAACTGCCACTTCTCGGAGTCGGTCATGGTGCATCCCATCGCATCGTCGGTTCGGAACGGAAGGCCGTTCCCCGTCGCGACGAGCCTAGGTGCGGGTCCCCGGTGCGGCCAGGGCGCCCGACACACGGGGTAACCGCGACGGATCAGCGGCCGGTGCGGATCCCGGACGTCGGATGCGGGTCGCGCTTGGACCCGGTCGGGTCGGCCCGGTTCGGGCGCTCGGGCCGCTCGTCGACGACCGGCGCGAAGAGCCAGGCCGCCCGCGGCTCGACGATCTTGTGGAAGACGGTGCGCGTCCAGCCCAGCGAGAGCGCGATCGCGACCGCGATGCAGAAGACGATCATCAGGATCAGCGCGACCGTGCTCTCGGTCGCGGACAGCAGCCCGGACTCGCGCAGCGGGTAGAGGACGAAGCTGTGCAGCAGGTAGACGTACATCGTCGACTGCCCCCAGGCCGTCATCGCGGTGCGTCGGCGCGGGATCAGGCTGAACAGCGCGAGCGAGAGCACGACCGCGGTCGCCATCAGCGCCAGGCGGACGAGCCCCGCCCACCAGGCGGTCTCGCCGAGCGCGTCGTACGGCCGGTCGTAGAAGAACCAGTAGCGCAGATCCGCCGCGCGGAAGGCGTCGATGTTGACGGTCATCACGACGACCGTCGCCGCGAAGAGGGCGACGGCGATCACCCGGGAGAGCAGGATCTGCCGCGGCGTCAGGTCGAGCCAGCGGTCCACCAGCAGCCGCGAGCCGGCCTTCCAGCCGCGCAGCCGCCAGCCGAAGACGAAGAACGGCAGGATCCCGATCGCCCGCGCCAGCGAGAAGGTCGAGTCGATGTTGTCGTAGTAGCTGACGCCGACGGCGAGGACCACGCTGATCAGCAGCGGCCAGCGCAGCAGCGCGAGGTAGGGGAGGACCAGCCGGAAGATCCCGAGCGCGAGCAGGAACCACAGCGTCCAGCTCGGCTTGGTCGGGTTGAACTCCTGCTTGCCCTCGACCGCGAACTGCACCAGCGTCCAGATCGTCTCCATGATGAGGTAGGGCAGCAGGATGTCGGTGAGCACCCGGCGCATCGCGCGGGCGTTCGGCGCTCCGCCCTTGGAGAAGTAGCCGGAGATGATCGCGAAGGCCGGCATGTGGAAGGCGTAGATCGTCAGGTAGACGACGAGCGACGTGTCCGAGTTCGCGGTCAGCCGCTGGATGCCGTGGCCGATCACCACGAGCGCGACGCAGACGAAGCGGGCGTTGTCCCAGAGGGGCACGCGGCGCTTGGGGGGAGTGGGCGACCCGGCGGTGGCGGGAGCCGGGTCGGCGGGCTGCATGCGGCCAGGCTAGCGTTGGCTCCGACGACGGAGTCGATGGTGTCCGAGGCTTGACGGAAAGAGGACGAGCGTGGTTCGACGCGTCGTGGTGACAGGAGCGAGTTCGGGGATCGGTGCGGCGACGGTCCGCCTGTTCCGCGAGCACGGCTGGGACGTGGTGGCGGTCGCCCGCCGCCGGGAGCGGCTGGAGGCGCTCGCCGCGGAGACCGGGGCGAGCCTGTTCGTCGCCGATCTCACCGACGCGGCGCAGGTCGACGCGCTGCGCGACCACCTCGCGGAGACCGGCCCCGTGCACGCCCTCGTCAACAACGCCGGCGGCGCGCTCGGCCTCGACTCGGTCGAGGCGTCCGACCCCGCCGACTGGACCCGGATGTTCGAGATCAACGTGCTCTCGGTCAAGCTCGTCACGAGCGCGCTGCTCCCGCTGCTGCGTTCGGGCATCGCCGACGAGGGCTCCGAGGGCTCGGCCGACATCGTCACCGTCACCTCGATCGCCGGCCACGTCGCCTACGAGGGCGGTGGCGGCTACAACGCCGCGAAGTTCGCCGCGCACGCGCTCGTCGCGGTCCTCCGCCTCGAGCTCGCCGGTGAGCCGATCCGCGTGATCGAGATCGCGCCCGGGATGGTGCACACCGAGGAGTTCTCCCTGGTCCGCTTCGGCGGCGACAAGGAGCGCGCCGACAAGGTCTACGCCGAGGTCCCCGCCCCGCTGGTGGCCGAGGACGTCGCCGCGGCGATCGTCTCCTCCGTCGAGCTGCCGCCGCACGTCAACCTCGATCTGGTGACGATCAAGCCGGTGGCGCAGGCCGCCCCGCACAAGGTGATCAAGGGCGCGCTCACCCCGAAGGCGTGACAGGCGCCCGTCGCGGGGCCCCGTGATGTGACGCGGGGCCTGGCGACGCTCTAGCCTGTCCCTCATGGTTTCCGACGCCGACGACTCCGCCGCCCTCCTCGCCGCCACGGAGAAGGAGGTCCTCGGCTGGCTCGAGTTCGGTGACGCCGCTCGCCACCTCGCCGACGACGTCGTCGCCTCCGGCTACCGCCCGGAGCTGGTCGTGGCCATCGCGCGCGGCGGTCTGCTGCTCGCGGGCGCGGTCGCCTACGCGCTGGGCATCAAGAGCTGCGGTGCGCTGAACGTCGAGTTCTACACCGGCGTCGAGGCGCGACTGGCCGCTCCCGTCGTCCTGCCGCCCCTGCTGGACGAGGCGTCCGTGCGCGGGAAGCGCATCCTCCTGGTCGACGACGTCTCCGACTCCGGCCACACCCTCGCCCTCTCGGTCGACCTGATCCGCGCGATGGGCGCCGAGGTGCAGACCGTCACGCTCTACACGAAGCCCCGCACGGTGCTCGAGCCCGACTTCTTCTGGCGGCGCACGCCGCGCTGGATCGTCTTCCCCTGGTCGGCGCTGCCCCCGGTGGCGGGCGCCCTCGCGGAGGACGACGAGTGAGCGTCCACCTGATCGGCGGCGGCGGCGGCGCCGAGCACGACCCGCAGCTCTACGGAGCCTTCCTGGCGGAGGCGCACGACCGCGCCGTCGACGCCGGCCGCATCGAGGGTCCGCGGATCGCGATCGTCGTCGTGCACGACGGCCTCGGCCCCGAGGTCTACGCGGGCTGGGCCGCGACGCTCGCGACGGTCGGCAAGCTCCTCCCGTTCGCGGTCATGAAGCCCGAGGGCGGCCGGATCGACCCCGCGGTCTTCGACGACGTCGACGGGATCTTCGTCGGCGGCGGCCTCACACCCGCCTACCGCGACGCGCTCGAGGCGTCCTTCCCGCGCCTGCGCGACCTCGTCTCCTCCGGAGTGCCGTACGCCGGCTACTCCGCGGGCGCCGCGGTCGCCGCCGACCGCGCGATCGTCGGCGGCGACCGCATCGGCGGCGTCGCCGTCGCGCCCGAGCACGCGGCCGAGGAGCTGGACGAGGTGACGGTGCTCGAGGGCATCGGCCTGGTCGACGTCTCGATCGACGTGCACGCCGCGCAGTGGGGCACGCTCGGCCGCCTGGTCGCGGCCGTCGAGGCCGGACTGGTCGACGGCGGCGTCGCGATCGACGAGTCGACCGTCCTCACCGTCGGCACGGGCGCGCTGCGCGTCCGCGGCGCCGGCTCGGTCTGGCGCGCGAGCGCGGGCGAGGCCGGAGTGTCGGTCGCCACCCTCGCCGCGAGCTGAGCGTGGATCTGCAGGAGCTGGCCGGTGCCGGCCTGATCGACCGCGGCTGGGCCGAGGCGCTCGCCCCGGTCGCCGGCGACATCGCGGCGATGGGCGACTTCCTCCGCGCGGAGACCGCGGCCGGGCGCCCCTACCTCCCGGCAGGCGCGCAGGTGCTCCGCGCGTTCGCCGCGCCGCTGGAGGACGTCCGCGTCCTGATCGTCGGGCAGGACCCGTATCCGACGCCCGGGCATCCGATCGGGCTGTCCTTCGCCGTGGACCGGCACGTCCGGCCGCTGCCGCGCAGTCTGCAGAACATCTACCGGGAGCTGCGGGACGACCTCGGCGTCGCGCCGCCCGAGCACGGCGATCTCAGCGGCTGGACGCGCAGCGGCGTGCTGCTGCTCAACCGCGTCCTCACCGTCGCACCCGGCGCGCCCGCCTCGCACCGCGGCAAGGGCTGGGAGCGGGTCACCGAGCACGCGATCCGCACGCTCGTCGCCCGCGAGCAGCCGCTCGTCGCGATCCTCTGGGGGCGCGACGCGGCGAACCTCCGGCCGCTGCTGGGCGACTCCGGGATCGTCGAGAGCGTCCACCCCAGCCCGCTGTCCGCCTCCCGCGGCTTCTTCGGCTCGCGCCCGTTCAGCCGCGCGAACGAGCTGCTCGCCGAGCGCGGGGCCGAGCCCGTCGACTGGGCGCTCCTGCCCTGAGCCTCGGGGCCCGACAGCGCGGCCCGCCGCGCGTGCGGTGCTCCGCCACCCCGGCTACGCTGGCCCGGATCGCGGCCGCCGCCCGGGATCAGCGACGCCGACCACCACCGCCGAGAAGGAGCGAGATGCTCGAGGAAGAGTACGAGCAGCGCCGGGTCCTCCCGCCGCACCTGCGCCGGGCGCCCGCCCCCGAGCCGGAGTTCTCCTTCGAGATCCGCGAGGCGCGCAGCGCGGACCTGCCGGACATCCAGGAGATCTACAACCACTACGTCCGGAACACCGTGGTGACCTTCGACGAGGACGACTCGACGCTGAAGGAGTGGCGCTCGAAGTTCGCGCGCAACCAGAAGCTGGGGCTGCCGTTCATCGTGGCCGTGTCGCCGTCAGGGCAGATCCTGGGCTACGCGATGGTGTCGCCGTGGTCGTCCAAGCGCGCCTACCGCTTCACCGTCGAGAACTCGATCTACCTGCGCGCCGCCTCGACCGGCAAGGGCCTCGGCAAGGCGCTGATGACCGAGCTGCTCGAGCGCGCGAAGGCCGTCGGCATCCGCCAGGTCATGGCCGTCATCGCGGACAAGGGGGCCGAGGCGTCGCTGACGATGCACGCGAAGTACGGCTTCGTCGAGGTCGGCCGGATGGGCCGCGTCGGCTTCAAGTTCGAGCGCTGGCTGAGCACCGTGCTGATGCAGAAGACGCTGAAGTAGCGCCACCCGCGTCTCTGCGAATGCGCCGGACTGCGGGGAACGGCGCGGGGTCCTTCCCTACACTTGTCGGCATGGAATGGCTCGTCCCGCTCATCGTCGTCGTCGTGCTCGTCGTGATCCTCGGGATCTACCTCTGGGCCACCTACAACTCCCTCGTCACGCTGAACGTCCGCGTGGACGAGGCCTGGAGCGACATCACCGTCCAGCTGAAGCGGCGGGCGGATCTGATCCCGAACGTCATCGACTCCGTGAAGGGCTACGCCTCGCACGAGCGGCAGGTGTTCGACTCGGTGACCCGTGCCCGCGCCGAGACGCTCTCCGCGCAGGGGCCGGCCGAGGCGTCGGCCGCCGAGGACCACATGCAGAAGGCGCTGAAGTCGATCTTCGCCGTCGCGGAGGCGTACCCGCAGCTGCAGGCGAGCCAGAACTTCCTGCAGCTGCAGGGCGAGCTGGTCGACTCGGAGGACAAGATCCAGTCGGCCCGCCGCTTCTACAACGGCGGCGTCCGCGAGATGAACACCAAGGTCACCGTCTTCCCCAACACGCTCTTCTCCCGCCGCCTCGGCTTCTCCGAGCGCGAGTTCTTCGAGGTCGGCGACCTCGCCGCCATCTCGGAGCCGCCCCGCGTCCAGTTCTGACGCCACGGAGGAAGCGGCCCCGGCGGCGCCCCCCTCATGCCGGTCGAGTAGCCCCGCAGCGGCGCCCCTCATGCCGGTCGAGTAGCCCCGCAGGGGCGTATCGAGACCCACCGTCATCGACACGCCGGGTCTGCAGACTCGACTTCCGACGGTGGTGGATCTCGATACGCCCGCTGCGCGGGCTACTCGATCAGCATGTGCCTTTCGACCCGCCGTCAGCGCGCTGCCGGGGCTGCCGCCGCGAGCGGGCCGCCGTCGAGCGTCGTGAGGTACTCGTCGAAGACGGGGGCCGGGTCGGTGCCCGTCGCGACGGCGTCCACGAGGGCCCGCCGCACCAGCGCCAGCACGACCGTGGCGAGCACGGCCGCGCGCGGCTCGTCCGCCGCGGGCAGGCCCATCCGCTGAGCGATGCTCGGGGTGAGCGCACCCTCGCCGTCGTGCAGCGACTGCACCCAGACCGCGCGCATGCCGGGCGTCTCGGTGAGCAGCGGCATCAGCCGCAGCGTCCGCTCGAGCTGCGGGCCGGACGCGGCCGCGGCGAACGCGGCGCCCAGCGCGGTGTTCAGCGACTCCGACTCCGGCCGCGCGACGAGCTCCCGCGCCATCGCCGCGATGGCAGCGTAGAGCACGGGCCGCACGCAGTCCTCCTTGCCGCCGAGGTAGCGGTGGAAGGTGCGCAGCGAGATGCCGGCGGCGTGCGCCAGATCGATCGAGCTGACGCCCTTGGTGGTCCCGCGCTCGAGCAGCAGGGCGACGCACTTCTCGGACAGGGCGAGCGCGATGGTGCCCTGCCGCTCCTGCGGACCGCTCATGCGAGGACCTCCCGGTGGCCGGTGGTGAGGGCGACGAGGAGCTCGGGCGCGAGGGTGCCCCGCCCGACGACGTCGACCGTGTCGAGCCCCTGCCAGTGCGCGGCGGTGACGAGCAGCGCGGCGAGGCGCTCGGCCGTGTCCGGCGGCGCTCCGGGCTCGCGCCAGGCCGCCTGCACCCGCAGCACGCCGTTCTGCCGGTCGCTCTTGAGGTCGACGCGCGCCGCGATCACGTCGTCGAGCAGCACGGGCAGCACGTAGTAGCCGTGCACGCGCTGGGCCGCCGGGGTGTAGATCTCGATCCGGTAGTGGAAGTCGAAGAACAGCTCGGCGCGCGGGCGGTGCCAGACCACGGGGTCGAAGGGGGAGAGCAGTGCGTCGGCCCGCAGCTCGCGCGGCCGCCGCGCCGCCGTGTGCCGCCAGAGCGGCAGCGGGCGTCCCGAGCGCTCCCAGCCGCGGACCTCGACCGGCACCAGCTCGCCCGCGTCGACCAGGTCGTGCACGGCCGCGAGCGTCGGCGCCTTCAGCAGCCGGTGGTAGTCGGCCAGATCGCCGAGCGTCCCGACGCCGAGCGCGAGGGCGGAGCGGCGCACCAGCTCGCGGACCGCGTCCTCGGTGGAGACCTCCGCCTCGAGCACCCCGCGGGGCAGCACCTGCTCGGCGAGCGCGTAGGAGCGCTCGAAGCGCGTGCGCCCGGCGGTCACCACCTCGCCCCAGCGGAAGAGCACCTCGAGCCCGCGCTTCATGTCGGACCAGCCCCACCACGGTCCGGTCCGGATGTTGGCCTCGTGCTCGATCTCCGACGCGCGCAGCGGGCCGTCGGCGAGGGCCACCCGCAGCCAGTCGAGCGTCGACCGGTTCTCGGCCGCCCAGCCCTCGTGCTCCGGCAGGCGGACGCGGCGGTAGTGCTCCATCCGCCAGCGGTAGAGCGGGAGGTCGGCGCGACGGATCAGCGCCGCCTCGTGTGCCCAGTACTCGAGGTAGTGGCCCTTCGGCGAGAACGCGACCGCGTCGAGGAGGGCGCGGTCGTAGGGGCCGAGCCGGGCGAGGACGGGGAGGTAGTGGCTCCGCTCGAAGACGTTGACCGAGTCGAGCTGCAGCGGCCGGATCCGGTCGATCACGCCGAGGATCTGCCGCGTGCCGACCCGCGGCGGCGGCGCGGCACCGAAGCCCTGGGCGGCCAGGGCGATGCGGCGCGCGAGCGCGGGGCTGAGCTGCTCGGTCATGGTGTCCCCACGCTAGCGAAGGCCGCCGACATCGGCCGATCGGAGGCGATCCGGCTTCGGCGCCGAGTGTTCCCGTCCGGTTCATCCGGGCGGCCCCGGGATGTCGGGAGCCGCCCCTACGTTTCCCGAGGCGCCCGCAGGGGCCCACCCACCCGACTCCTGGAGGACTCTTGACGACCCAGCGCTTCCCCCGCGCCGGCGTGCTCGCCGCCGCGGCCGCCGCTCTCGCTCTCACCCTGACCGCCTGCTCCGGCGACGCCGGCGCCTCGTCCGGCGACGCGTCGGTCGACGCCTCGACCGCGACCTCCGCCGCCGACCTCGGCGGGCTCGACGCCCTGGTCGAGGCCGCGAAGGCCGAGGGCGAGCTCAACGTGATCGCGCTGCCCGACAACTGGGCCAACTACGGCGAGCTCATCTCGGGCTTCGAGGACGAGTACGGCATCACCGTCAACTCGGCCGACCCCGACGTCTCCTCCGCCGAGGAGATCAGCACCGCGCAGAACCTGGCCGGCCAGGACACCGCTCCGGACGTCTTCGACCTCGGTGCCGCCGTGGCGCTCGCGAACACCGACCTGTTCGCGCCGTACAAGGTCGAGACCTGGGACGACATCCCGGAGGGCAACCGCGAGGAGACCGGCCTCTGGGTGAACGACTACACCGGCCTGATGTCGATCGGCTACGACGCCGACGCCGTGCCCGCGCCCGAGTCGCTCGACGACCTGCTCGGCGCCGACTACCGCGGCTCCGTCGCGATCAACGGCGACCCGACCCAGGCCGGCGCCGCGGCGGCCGCCGTGCAGCTCGCCGCCCTGCAGTCGGGCGGCTCGGCCGACGACGTCCAGTCCGGCATCGACTTCTTCGAGAAGCTCAACGACGCGGGCAACTTCCTGCCGCTGGACCCGACCGACGCGACCATCGCCTCCGGCGAGACCCCGGTCGTCTTCGACTGGAGCTACAACAACCTCGCCGCCGCGAAGGCGAACGAGGGCACCCGCGAGTGGACGACGACGGTGCTGCCCGGCACCGCGGTCGGCAGCTACTACAACCAGGCGATCAACGCCGACGCGCCGCACCCGGCCGCCGCGCGCCTCTGGCAGGAGTACCTCTACTCCGACGCCGCGCAGAACCTCTACCTCGCGGCCGGCGCCTACCCCGTGCGCCTGGCGGCCATGGTCGACGCCGGCACGGTGGACACGGAGGCCCTCGACGCCGTCGGCGCCGCTCCCGAGGACCTCGTCCAGTTCACCTCCGAGCAGACCGAGGCCGCCTCGGCCCTGCTGGCCGAGAAGTGGGGCGCGGCGATCCAGTGACGACCGCCGCCGTCCGCGCCGTCCCCGGGGCCCGCGTGCCCCGGGGACGGCGCGGTCTCCCCGCAGCGCTGGGCGTCGCTCCGTTCGCGGTGTACGTCCTGCTCTTCCTCGCCGTGCCGACCGTCCTCTCGGTCGGGACGGGCTTCGTGGACGGCGACGGGCGGCCGACGCTCGCGAACGTCGCGGCGCTGGGCGACCCGGTCGTCCTGTCCGCCTTCGGCGCCTCGCTCGGACTGTCGGCGCTCACCGCCGTCGTCGGCGCGGTCCTCGGCGGCATCGTCTGCCTCGCCCTGCTCGGTGCCGATCCGCGCGGACCGCTGCGCACGATCGTCGACGCCGCGGCGAGCGTCCTCGCCCAGTTCGGCGGCGTGATGCTCGCGTTCGCCTTCATCGCCACGATCGGCGTCCAGGGCCTGGTCACGACCCTCCTGGCCGGCGCCGGTGTCGACCTCTACGCCGACGGCGTCTGGCTCTACCAGCTGCCCGGGCTGATCCTGCCCTACCTCTACTTCCAGGTTCCGCTGATGGTGCTGACCTTCCTGCCCGCGCTCGAGGGACTGCGCCCCGAGTGGGCCGAGGCGAACGCCGTGCTCGGCGGGGGAGCGGTGAGCTACTGGTGGCGCGTCGCGGTCCCCGTCCTCGCGCCCTCCTTCCTCGGCTCGGTGCTGCTGCTGTTCGCCAACGCGTTCTCCTCGTTCGCCACGGCTGCCGCGCTGATCAGCCAGGGCGCCCAGATCGTGCCGCTGCAGATCCGCGCGGCGCTCGTCAGCGAGACGGTCCTCGGCCGGGAGAACCTGGCCGGCGCGCTCGCGCTGGGGATGCTCCTCGTGATGATCGTCCTGATGTCCGGCTACGCGCTGCTGCAGCGCCGGGCCCGTCGGTGGCAGCGGTGACCCGCGCTCTCTCCCGCATCGTCCTGGTCGTCACCGGCCTCGCCTTCGCGGTGCCGCTGATCGCGATGGCGGAGTTCACCCTCCGCGGCGCCGGCGGCTACGACCTCTCGCACTGGACCGCGATCCTCGACTCGGAGAACGAGCGCGGCTACCGCGCGCTCTTCCAGGGCATCGGCAACTCGCTGATCCTCGCGGTCGTCACCGCCCTGATCGTGCTCGTGCTGCTGGTGCCGACGATGCTCCTCGTCGAGATCCGCCTGCCGCGCCTGCGCCGGGCGCTCGAGCTGGTCTGCCTGCTGCCGCTGACCGTCCCCGCGATCGTGCTGGTCGTCGGGCTCGCGCCGGTCTACTCGGTGATCACCCGCCTCGTCGGCTCGGCGCCCTGGACGCTCGCGCTCGCCTACGGCGTGCTCGTGCTGCCCTACGCCTACCGCGCGATCGCCGCGGACCTCGCAGGGCTCGACGTGATCACGCTCTCGGAGGCCGCCCGCTCGCTGGGCGCCGGCCCGTTCGGCGTGCTCGTCCGGGTGCTGCTGCCGAACCTGCGCCGCGGCCTCGTCGCCGCCGCGCTGATCACCGTCGCCGTGGTCCTCGGCGAGTACACCATCGCCTCGCTGCTCAGCCGCACGACGCTGCAGACCGTTCTCGTGCAGGTGTCGAAGCAGGACGCCTACGTGGCCGTGATCTTCTCCCTCCTCTCCCTCCTGTTCGCCTTCGCCCTGCTGCTCGGGATCGGCCGCCTCGCGCGGATCGGCCTCGTCGCCACCGGGCGCCGCGCCTCGAAAGGCACCTCGTGACCGCGCCCCTCTCCCCGGGCGCCCGCGTCCGCTTCCTCGACGTCGCCCGGCACTTCGGCGCGGCCAGAGCCCTCGACGGCGTCTCGTTCGACGTGGCGCCCGGGGAGTTCATCGCCCTGCTCGGCCCCTCGGGCTGCGGCAAGACCACCGCCCTCCGCGCCCTCAGCGGGCTCGAGCGGATCGACTCCGGCCGCATCCTGGTCGACGAGCGCGACGTCGCCGGCCTGCCGGTCGCCCGCCGCGACATGGGCATGGTCTTCCAGTCCTACTCGCTCTTCCCGCACCTGCGCGCCCGCGAGAACGTGGAGTTCGGTCTGCGCACCCGCGGTGTCGCGGCGAAGGAGCGGCGGACGGCAGCCCAGGACGCGCTCGACCTCGTCGGCCTCGGTGCCCTGGGCGACCGCTACGCGCACCAGCTCTCCGGCGGGCAGCAGCAGCGGGTGGCGCTGGCGCGGGCGCTCGTCACCCGCCCCCGGGTGCTGCTCCTGGACGAGCCGCTCTCCGCGCTGGACGCGAAGGTCCGCGTGCAGCTGCGCGACGAGATCAAGCGGCTGCAGTCCGAGATCGGCATCACCACCTTCTTCGTCACCCACGACCAGGAGGAGGCGCTCGCCGTCGCCGACCGGGTCGCGGTGATGAACGCGGGGCGGATCGAGCAGCTCGGCGCGCCGGAGGACCTCTACGCCCGGCCGTCGTCGCCGTTCGTCGCCCACTTCGTCGGGCTCTCCAACGTCGTGCCGGGGGTCGTCTCGGGCGGGGCCGTCTCCGTGCTCGGCGCGCGCCTGCCCCTGGTGGACGGCGCGGCCGTCGACGGCGCCGTCTCGGCGTTCCTCCGGCCCGAGGACATCGAGATCGTGCCGGGCGGTGCTCCGGGCGATCTGCCTGCCGTGGTCCTCGCGACCAGCTTCCTCGGACCGGTGCGCCGCTCCACGGTCCGCACCGAGCAGGGGGACGAGCTCGTCGTCCAGCACGCGGCCGGGATCCGGCTCGAGCCGGGGGAGCGGGTCGGCCTCGCGCTCGCGCGGCGGCCGGTGGCCGTCCGCGCGGCCTCGTGAGCTGTCGCGGATTCCGCCCGCGGAATGCGGCGGGGATTAGTCTGGGCGGATGAGACTCGGCCGGTCCCGCCGCACGTCCGGCGCCCGCGACGCCGTCCGCGCCGCCGCGGCTCCCGAGCGGGCTCCGCAGCCCCGCCCGCTCGACCCGGACGCCGCCTTCGTCAGCACCGGGATGCGCATCGCCGGGGCCTGGGCCTGGCGGATCCTCGTGGTCGCCGGCGCCCTCGCCGTGATCGGCCTGCTGGTGATCGAGCTGCGGCTGATCGTCATCCCGCTGCTGCTCGCGATCGTCATCGCGGCGCTCCTCGTGCCGTTCTCGATGTTCCTGCAGCGGCACCACTGGCCCAAGTGGCTCGCGATCGTGGTGGCCGAGCTCGGCATCGTCCTCGTGATCGGCGGCCTGCTCTTCCTCGTCGTCACCCAGGTCACCTCCGGCTTCGACGACCTCAGCCGCCAGACCGTGCAGTCCTACGACGCCCTGAAGTCGTGGCTGCTCGAGGGGCCGCTGCACCTGACCGAGACCGACATCAACCAGTACGCGCAGCAGGCGCTCGCCGCCGTGCAGCAGGACTCGGGGATGCTCGTCAGCGGCGCGCTGAGCGTCGGCTCGACGGTCGGGCACGTGCTCACCGGCGTGCTGCTGACGTTGTTCTCGACCCTCTTCATCCTGATCGACGGTCCGAACATCTGGCGCTGGGTCGTGCGCCTCTTCCCGCACCGCGCCCGGAGGGCCGTCGACGGGGCCGGCCGCGCGGGCTGGATCACGCTGACCAACTTCGTGAAGGTGCAGATCCTGGTCGCCTTCGTCGACGCAGTGGGCATCGGGCTCGGCTCGTTCCTGCTCGGCGTCCCGCTCGCGATCCCGATCGGCGTGCTGGTCTTCCTCGGCTCCTTCGTGCCCGTGATCGGCGCGGTCGTCACCGGCGCGCTGGCCGTCTTCATCGCCCTGGTCTACAACGGACCGGTCATCGCGCTGATCCTGCTGATCGTCGTCCTCGGCGTGCAGCAGCTCGAGGGGCACATCCTCCAGCCCCTGATCATGGGCTCCGCCGTCAAGGTGCACCCGCTCGCCGTCGTCCTCGCGGTCGCCGGCGGCTCGATCGTCGCGGGCATCGCGGGCGCGTTCTTCGCGGTCCCGGTCGTCGCGACCCTCAACGTCATGGTCAACTACGTCGCGAGCGGAGCCTGGCGCTCGCCGACCCGAACCCCCGAGAGAGTTGCCGAAGAGCATGCAGACTAGCCGCGTCGTCGGACCGACCCTGAGCGAGTTCGAGGCGGCCCGAACCGTCCTCGCCCCCGTCATCGCGAACACCCCGATGGAGACGAGCACGTTCCTCGCCGAGGTGCTCGGCTCGCCCGTCTTCCTCAAGTGCGAGAACCTGCAGCGCACCGGCTCGTACAAGATCCGCGGCGCCGTGTTCCGGCTCTCGCACCTCACGCCCGAGGAGCGGGAGCGCGGCGTCGTCGCCGCCTCGGCCGGCAACCACGCCCAGGGCGTCGCCTTCGCCGCGCGCGAGCTCGGCATCAAGGCGACCATCTTCATGCCGATCGGCGTCGCGCTGCCCAAGCTCGCGGCGACCCGCGACTACGGCGCGGAGGTGGTGCTCAGCGGGCACATCTTCAACGAGGCGCTCGCCGCGGCGGCCGAGTTCGCCGAGAGCACCGGCGCGGTCTTCATCCCGCCCTACGACCACCCCGACGTGATCACGGGCCAGGGCACCATCGGCCTGGAGATCCTCGAGCAGGCTCCGGGCGTCGAGACGCTCGTCGTGCCCATCGGCGGCGGCGGGCTCATCGCCGGCGTCGCGTCGGCCGCGAAGCAGAAGGCCGCCCAGGAGGGCCGCACGCTGCGCGTCATCGGCGTCCAGGCCGCGAACGCCGCGCCCTACCCGCTCTCGCTCGCGGCCGGCGAGCCGATCGCCATCACGATCTCGCCCACCATCGCCGACGGCATCGCGGTCGCGAAGCCCGGCCAGCTGAACTTCGAGATCATCCGCGAGGTCGTCGACGAGGTCGTCACCGTCGAGGACGACGACACCGCCCGGGCGCTGCTGGTGCTGCTCGAGCGCGCGAAGCTCGTCGTCGAGCCGGCCGGAGCCGTCGGCATCGCCGCGATCCTCACCGGCAAGATCCGGAACGCGGGCCGCACCGCCGTCATCCTCTCCGGCGGCAACATCGATCCGCTGATGATGGAGCGGGTGATCAGCCGGGGCCTCGCCGCCTCCGAGCGCTACCTGAAGATGAGCATCGGCCTGCCGGACCGGCCGGGTCAGCTCGCGCGGATCGCCGACCTGATCTCGGAGGCCAACGCCAACGTCGTCGAGGTGCTGCACACCCGGCACGGCCGCGGCCTGCAGATCAGCGAGGTCGAGCTCGAGATCAGCGTCGAGACCCGCGGCCCCGAGCACGCCGACCGCGTCCTCCAGGTCCTCCGCGACGCCGGCTACAGCCCGCGCCTGTCACGCGGCTAGCCCTGCAGATACGCGAGATGCCACTTGTGACGGCCCGACACGGCGTGTCGAGCGCACAAGTGGCATCTCGCGGAGTGCGTCAGCGCTGAGGGTCAGTGGCCGTGCCAGGTCTCGACGTTCACGATCTTGACGGTGATGTTGCGGCCGTTGGGGGCCTCGAAGGTGGTGGAGTCGCCGACCTTCAGGCCCATGATCGCGCCGCCGAGCGGGCTCTGCGGGCTGTAGACGTCGAGGTCGCTCTCGCCCGCCATCTCGCGGTTGCCGAGGAGGAAGCGCGACTCGTCGCCGGCGATCTCGGCGGTGATGATCGTGCCGGCCTCGACGACCCCGTGGCTCTCGGGCGGTGTGCCGATCTCGGCCTCGCGCAGCAGCGCGGTCAGCTGGCGGATGCGCGCCTCGATCTTGCCCTGCTCGTCCTTGGCGGCGTGGTAGCCGCCGTTCTCCTTGAGGTCGCCCTCCTCGCGCGCGACCTCGATGCGCTTGGCGATCTCGAGGCGTCCGTTGGTGGACAGCTCGGTGTGCTCCGCCTGGAGGCGGTCGTACGACTCCTGGGTCATCCAGGTGACCTGAGGCTGGTCGGCCATGGTGGGCTCCTCACATGACGGCCGCGCGCGACCGACGGTGCTGTCGGGCGCCTGGCCCGTCGAGCGGATCGACCGAGGGCGTGCGGCGGGGGAAAAGACAAGGCCCCGACGAGTCCGTCAGGGCACCCCGACACCCTACGGGAGCCAGCAGGAGGAGATCAAACCTGTCGTGGCGAGCTCCGTGGTGCGCACCGTCTCGGTGTAGGAGCGGAAGCGATCGGTGGACGCGGGGTACTCGACGACGAGCCAGCCGACCACGGCGGACTGCTCGTTGAGCGCCTGGACAGCGCAGGCCGCGTCGCGCCCGGTCGGGACGGTGAGGTCGAAGGACACCTCGACGGTGCGGTCGTCCACGACCACGTGCGCGGTGTCCTGCACGTCGACGCCGTCGCGGGCGCCGTCGAGGCCGGCCCAGATCACCCAGGCGGCGAACACCGCGACGAAGGCGACGGCGACGAGGGCGAAGAGCCGGCGGTCGCCGCGGCGGCTGCGCGGCGTTCTCCCGTAACGGGAGGCGAGGGGTCCGGCGGCGCGGACGGCGTCCGGGTCGAGGGCGGGGTCGCTCGCGCGCTCGTCGCTCTCGGACGTTCGGGCGGCCACGGAACTCCCTGGGTGAAGCGACTATTCTGACGGATGACGTGCGCGGGTGAGAACCGAGCGACGCCCCCCATTAAACCCCGAGGAATCGAGCGATCGTGTCCCAGGCCGTCCAGGTCTCCGCAGATTCAGAGGCGCGTGCGGACGCCGCGCCGCGCGAGGTCCCGCGCCTGCTCGCCGTGCACGCCCACCCGGACGACGAGTCCAGCAAGGGCGCCGCGACTCTCGCCTCCTACGCCGATCGCGGCGCCGAGGTCATGGTCGTCTCCTGCACCGGCGGCGAGGCCGGCTCCGTTCTGAACGAGGCGCTCGGCGCCCGCGCGCACGCCGAGCGCGACATGGGCGGCCTGCGCCGCTACGAGATGGCCGCCGCGCAGCGGGCGCTCGGCATCGAGCACGCCTGGCTGGGCTTCGTCGACTCCGGGATGCCCGAGGACGGCGCCGTCGCCGCGGACTCCTTCGCCGGCCTGCCGCTGCCGACCGCTTCGGCACCGCTGGTGCGCCTCGTCCGCCGGTTCCGCCCGCACGTGATCATCAGCTACGACGAGAACGGCGGCTACCCGCACCCCGACCACATCCGCGCGCACCAGGTCGCGGTCGAGGCGTTCCGCGCCGCGGGCGAGGCCGACGAGTACCCCGGCACCGGCGCCGCCTGGTCCGTCTCGAAGCTCTACTACGACCGCGTGTTCTCCTCGCAGAAGCTGCGGGCCATCGCCGAGCACATCCGCTCGATCGACCCGGAGGACCCGCTGCTCGCCTCCTTCGAGGAGATGAAGCGCTGGAACGAGGAGACGCCCTACCTCGCCACCACGAAGATCGTCGTCTCCGGCTTCCACGACCGCCGCGACGCGGCCCTGCTCGCGCACGCGAGCCAGGTCGCTCCCGACAACAAGTTCTTCTTCCTCCCGCACTCGGCGATCGACGCCGCGTGGCCGACCGACGACTTCCAGCTCGTGCAGAGCCGGGTCGACGCGCCGACGCCGGAGACCGACCTCTTCGCCGGGATCGACGTCGCGCTGCCGGGTGACGCCGCCCTCGCCGCCCCCGCCTCCGAGGAGCAGTCCGCATGATCGCCGCGACCGTGCTCGAGGCCGCCCACGTCGCCCTGATCCGCGCCGCCGAGGCCACGCCGGTGCCGACGACCGCGCCGGAGTTCAACGAGGACACGGTGACGCCCGGCCTGTTCGGCTTCATCACGATGTTCGTGATCGCGCTCGCCGCCGTGTTCCTCGCGCTCGACATGGTCCGCCGGGTCCGCCGGACGACCTACCGCGCCCAGGTCAACGAGCAGCTCGACTCCGAGGAGCGCGAGCGCGCGGAGGACGCCCCGTCCGGACGCTGACGCCCGGACGCCGAGCGCGGTGCGCCGACGCGCCCGGCGCTCAGCCGACGTTGTAGGTCGGGTGCAGGCAGACGATCAGCGCCGCCGTCCAGTGGCAGAGGAACGCCACCGCGGTCAGCGCGTGGAAGATCTCGTGGAAGCCGAAGACCCCGGGCACCGGGTTCGGCCGCTTGATCCCGTAGACGACCGCGCCGACGGAGTAGCAGAGGCCGCCGACCAGCACGAGCACCATCATCGCCGCGCTCGCCTCGAACAGCGGGCCGAGGTACATCACCGCCGCCCAGCCCAGCAGCAGGTAGAGCGGCACGTAGAGCCAGCGCGGCGCGGAGATCCAGAACACCCGGAAGCCGATCCCGAGCAGCGCCCCCGCCCAGACCAGCACGAGCAGCAGCGAGCCCTGCGCGGGCGGCAGGGCGAGCGCGGCGAGCGGCGTGTAGGTGCCGGCGATCAGCAGGAAGATGTTCGCGTGGTCGATCCGCTTGAGGATCATCTTGGTCCGCGGCGACCAGTCGAAGCGGTGGTAGAGCGCCGAGTTGCCGAAGAGCAGCAGCGACGAGACGGCGAACACGGTCGCCGCCCACTTCGCCGGTGCGCCGTCGGCGACGCTGACCAGGACGATGCCCGCGACGATCGCGACCGGGAACAGTCCGGCGTGGATCCAGCCGCGCCAGGTCGGCCGCGCCTCCGTCGCCGCACCGTGCTCGATCTCGTCCTCGACGAGCGGCAGGGCGGGGAGCGAGGGGCCGGTCGCGTCGTCCTCCGGCACGGCGCGCGCATCCGGATCGGGCGTGGGGGAGGTCGGCCGGTGGCTCATACCGACGAGGATACGACCCGCCGCGGCAGGGCGACCGGGAGAGCCTGCTCGAACGGGGGAACAGCCGTGGTCCGGTACCGGGCCGCGGTTTCGACTACCGTGGCACCGTGCCGAAGCCGAGACTGCCCGTGGGGAGCGACCTGCTCTACGGCGTCTACAAGAAGCGGCTGCGCTCGAGTCTCGAGGGCGCCGCGCTGCCGAACCACGTCGCGATGATCATCGACGGCAACCGCCGCTGGGCCCGCCAGCGCGCGCTGGAGACGGCCGCGCACGGCCACCGCGCGGGCGCGGCGAAGGTGCACGAGTTCCTGCAGTGGTGCGACGAGCTCGGCATCCGGCACGTCACCCTCTACCTGCTCTCGCAGGACAACCTGGTCGGCCGGGAGAGCTCCGAGCTCACCGAGCTGATCGCGATCATCGCCGACCTCGCCGAGGAGGTCTCGCAGCAGCCCGAGTGGCGCGTGCAGCACGTGGGCTCGGACGACGGGCTGCCGGAGTCGCTCGTCTCGGCGCTCGACCGCGCGGAGGAGCGCACCGCCGCGCACACCGGCCTGCACATCAACCTCGCGGTCGGCTACGGCGGCCGCCACGAGATCGCGCAGGCGGTCCGCAGCATCCTCGACGAGCACGGCAAGCGCGGCTCCTCGATCGAGGACGTCGCGGGCCTGCTCACGCCCGAGCTGATCGGCGAGCACCTCTACACGAGCGGTCAGCCCGACCCGGACCTCGTCATCCGCACCTCGGGCGAGCAGCGCCTCTCCGACTTCATGCTCTGGCAGAGCGCGCACAGCGAGTTCTACTTCATGGAGGCGCTCGGCCCCGACATCCGCGAGGTCGACTTCCTCCGGGCGCTGCGCGACTACGCCGGCCGGCACCGCCGCTTCGGCAGCTGAGCTGCCCTCCCGCGCGCGCTGTTCACATAGCCGTTACACGTTCGTCTCGGCAAGAACCACACGGCTGTCATTTCCGGGATTAGGTTCGGATCATCAGGTGACGCACCTGGTCGAGTCGGCCACACAAGTACGACTCGATGACTGCCAGTGAAGGAACTGCGCGGTGCCGAGACGCACCACCGGCCGACTCGAATCCTCTGAAGTGAGTCGGGGGCTCCGGCCCCCGGAATGTGGAGAGTCGACGTGACAGTTCCCCAGGGTACGGATCCGCAGAACGGCACGCAGGGCGCGGTCCACCGCCGCGCGCAGCACGGCTCCTCGGATCGCACCGAGCAGCTCCAGCGCACCTACGTCCTCGACACCTCGGTGCTGCTGTCGGATCCCTCCTCGATGTTCCGCTTCGCGGAGCACGCCGTCGTCCTGCCGATCGTCGTGATCAGCGAGCTCGAGGGCAAGCGCAACGACCCCGAGATCGGCTACTTCGCCCGCCAGGCGCTGCGGCACCTCGACGAGCTGCGGGTCAAGCACGAGCGGCTGGACTTCCCGATCCGGGTCGGCCGGGGCGGGACCCTCCGCGTCGAGCTGAACCACTCGAACATGTCGGTGCTGCCCAGCGGGCTGCAGCTCGGCGACAACGACTCGCGGATCCTCGCCGTGGCGATGAACCTGCAGAGCGAGGGCGCCCTCGTCACCGTCGTGTCGAAGGACATGCCGATGCGCGTGAAGGCCGCCTCGATCGGCCTCGCCGCCGAGGAGTACCTCGCCGAGCTCGCCCCGGAGTCGGGCTGGACGGGCATGGACGACGTCACCCTGAGCGGCGACCAGATGAGCGAGCTCTACGACCGCGAGCGGCTCTTCACGGACGAGGTCGCCGACATCCCGATCAACACCGGGCTCGTCGTGCACTCGGACCGTGGCTCCGCACTCGCCCGGGTGACCGGCAAGCGCCAGATCGCGCTGGTGCGCGGCGACAAGGACGTCTTCGGGCTGCACGGCCGCTCGGCCGAGCAGCGGCTGGCGATCGACCTGCTGCTCGACCAGGAGGTGGGCATCGTCTCGCTCGGCGGCCGGGCCGGCACCGGCAAGTCGGCGCTCGCGCTCTGCGCGGGGCTCGAGGCGGTGCTGGAGAAGCGCCAGCACAAGAAGATCATGGTGTTCCGGCCGCTCTACGCGGTCGGCGGCCAGGACCTCGGCTTCCTGCCCGGCGACGCCGCCGAGAAGATGAACCCCTGGGCGCAGGCGGTCTTCGACACCCTCGGCGCGCTGGTCTCGCAGAACGTGCTCGACGAGGTGATCGAGCGCGGGATGCTCGAGGTGCTGCCGCTGACGCACATCCGCGGGCGCTCACTGCACGACGCCTTCGTGATCGTCGACGAGGCGCAGTCGCTCGAGCGCAACGTGCTGCTGACGGTGCTGTCCAGGGTCGGCCAGAACTCGCGGGTGGTGCTCACCCACGACGTCGCCCAGCGGGACAACCTTCGGGTCGGCCGCTACGACGGCGTCGCCTCGGTGATCGAGACGCTGAAGGGGCACCCGCTGTTCGCGCACGTGACGCTGACCCGCTCCGAGCGCTCGGCGATCGCGGCGCTCGTGACCGAGATGCTGGAGTCGAACGAGTCGGCCTAGGTCCTGAGCGACCTTCGGTCATCTCCGGCTCGCAGAATCACGTCCGGCTCGCCGGAATCACTGGTTCTCGCGAGCCGGAGGTCGTTCCGCGTGCCGGAGGTGCTCCGCGACTGGAGTGATCCGGGGCCGCGGCGCGTAGCGTGGGGCGGGTGAGCATCCTCGACGACGCGCTCCTCGAGCGCTTCCGCCTCCGCGCGGCCGACTACGACGCGCGCAACGCCTTCTTCACCGAGGACCTCGAGGAGCTGAAGGCCGCCGGGTATCTGACAATGCTCGTCCCGGCGGAGCTCGGCGGCGGCGGCCTCGGTCTCGAGCAGGCGACGGCCGAGCACGCCCGGCTGGCGACGGCCGCTCCCGCGACCGCGCTCGCGACCACGATGCACCTGGTCTGGACCGGGATCGCGAAGGCCCTGCGCGCCCGCGGCGACGCCTCGCTCGAGCACGTGCTGGTCGACGCGGCGGCCGGGCACGTCTTCGCCTTCGGCAACAGCGAGCCCGGCAACGACCTCGTGCTCTCCGACTCGCTCACCCGCGCGGAGCCGCTCGGCGACGGCGGCTACCGCTTCACCGGAACCAAGATCTTCACCTCGCTCTCGCCGGCCTGGACCCGGCTCGGCGTCTTCGGCCGCGACGACAGCGGGCCGGAGCCGCGGCTCGTGCACGGCTTCGTCGACCGGTCTTCGCCGGACGCGTCGGTGCCGGGGCTCACCGTGCACGACGACTGGGACACCCTCGGCATGCGCGCCACCCAGAGCCGGACCACGGTCCTCGACGGCGTCGAGGTGCCGGCCGCGCGGATGTTCCGCTCGCTGCCCGTCGGCCCGACGGCGGATCCGCTGGTCTTCGCGATCTTCGCCGACTTCGAGCTGCTGATCGCCTCGGTCTACCTCGGGGTCGCCCAGCGCGCCCTGGAGCTCGGCGTGGCGTCGGCGCGGAAGCGGACGTCGCTCCGGGCCGGCGGACGGCCGCTGTCCGAGGACCCGGACATCCGCTGGCGCCTCGCCGACGCCGCGATCCTGCTCGACGGGCTCCGGGCACCACTCGCGAGCGCGGCGGCCGACGTGGACGCGCTCGTGGACCGCGGGGCGGGCTGGTTCCCGTCGCTCGTCGGTGTGAAAATCCGCACCACCGAGGCGGCGCTGCGCATCGTCGAGAGCGCGGTCCGCGTCTCGGGCGGCTCGTCCTACCGCCGCGACTCCGAGCTCTCCCGGCTCTACCGCGACGTGCTGGCCGGGCTCTTCCACCCCTCCGACGACGAGTCCGCGCACGGGCTCTTCGCGAACGCGCTGCTCGGGCCGGTGCCGCCGCGGGAGTGAAGGGTGGACGTCCGGCATCGCCTGTGGACAACTCCGGCGGGCGCGGGGCGATCGGCTCTACAGTCTCCGGATGAACCGGCTTCTGGACCTCTCGGCAGCGCTCGTCGGCGCGGTCCTGCTCGGCGCGATCGGGCTCGCGAGGGTCGAGGGGCGGGCGGCGATCGTCGTCCTCGTCGTCGCCGCGGCGACCGTGCCGCTCGTGCTCGCGGACGTGCGCGAGCGGTGGCTGCCGAACGCGCTGACGGTGCCGATCCTCCTGGCGGGGCTCGCGTCGATGGCCGGCGGGTCGCTCTCGGGGCGGGTGCCGGGGGAGCTGCCCGCCGTGCTCGCGACGGCTCTCGTGCTCGGACTGCTGCACCTCGCGGGCGGGCTCGGCCGGGGCGACGTGAAGCTCGGGACGGGGCTGGCGCTCCCGCTCGCGGCGGTCGATCCGGCACTCGCCCTCCTGGCGCCGGTGCTCGCGTTCGTCCTGGCCGGCGCGTGGAGTCTGCCGTCGGCGCTCCGCGGCGGGGGCGAGCGGATCCCGTTCGGACCCTTCGAGCTCGCCGCGTTCTGGCTCGTCATCGCCTGGACGTGACGTGCGAGCGTCCGACGCTGGTCCGCACGGCCGCGGAGGTGTAGACCGGGTGCCGAGCGAGGAGGCCGACGTGGCGGACGGCGACGGAGACGACGGGATGGACGGCGGGAGCGCGGCCCTGCAGCAGGGGACGACCTGCGCGATCGTGGGCGGCGGGCCGGCGGGCCTGGTGCTCGGTCTGCTGCTGGCGCGGGCCGGCGTCGCGGTGACGGTGCTGGAGAAGCACGCCGACTTCCTTCGCGACTTCCGCGGCGACACGGTGCATCCGACGACGCTGGGGCTGCTCGAGGACCTCGGGCTCCTCGACCGGTTCGAGGCGATCCGGCACTCGCGGGTGGAGCGGGTGACGATCCCCGGCCGCGACGGGCGCGACGTGGTGATCGCGGACTTCGCGCGGCTGCCGGTGCGCCACCCGTACGTCGCGATGGTGCCGCAGTGGGACCTGCTGGCCCTGGTCGCCGAGGCGGCGCAGGCCGAGCGCTGCTTCACCCTGCTCACCGAGCACGAGGTGACCGGCGTCGTCCGCGAGGGCGGGCGGGTCGTCGGTGTCGAGTACCGGTCGCCGGCCGGGGAGGGGCGCCTGCTCGCCGATCTGACGGTCGCCTGCGACGGGCGCTGGTCGGCCGTGCGCCGCTCGGCCGGGCTGCCCGTGCGGTCGCTGCCGGTCGGCTTCGACGTCTGGTGGTACCGCCTGCCGACTGCGCGGGCCGTGGGCGAGTCGCTCCTGCCGCGGATCGGGCGCGGGCGGGTGTCGATCGCGATCCCGCGCGACGGCTACCTGCAGATCGCGCGGCTGGGGCTCAAGGGCACCGACGCGGCGGTGCGGGAGCGGGGGATCGAGGCGTTCCGGGCGGAGGCGGCCGAGCTGCTCCCCGAGGTCGCCGAGGACGTGGCGGGGATCGCGTCGATGGACGACGTGAAGCACCTCGACGTCCGGCTCGAGCGGCTGCCGCGCTGGCACGCTCCGGGGGTGCTCTGCCTCGGCGACGCGGCACACGCGATGTCGCCGGTAGGTGGCGTCGGCATCAACCTGGCCGTGCAGGACGCGGTGGCGGCGGCGCGGCTGCTGGCGGGGCCGCTGCGCCGCGGTGTGCTGCGGACGGCGGCGGGCGACCGCGTGCTCGCCCGGGTGCAGCGCCGGCGCGCGCTGCCCGCCGTGCTGATCCAGTCGCTGCAGCGGGTCCTGCACGCGCGCCTGATCCTGCCGGCGCTGGCCGGGCGGCTCTCGGGGCCGCCGCGCGCGCTGGCGGCGCTGCTCCGGCTGCTGCCCGGGCTCGCGGTCGTGCCGGCGGCGCTGGTCGGCATGGTCCCCGACCCGAGCGCGCGCCGTCGTGGTCGCGGCGGCCGGCCGCGCGCTGACGGCCGACGTCCTGGCCGCGGTAGGTCTCGATACGCGCCTGCGGCGCTACTCGACCAGCATGCAGGGGCGCCGATCGCGCGGCGGCCGACCGCCCCCTGCTGCAGGGTGGGCATGCTGTGCATGCCGATCGAGCAGTCTGCGGAGCGGGCGTCTTCCATGCTGATCGAGTAGCCCGCGGAGCGGGCGTCTCGAGATCCACCAGCGTCAGGACATGAGTCTGCAGACCCGCCCTGCTGAGCACGGTGGGTCTCGATACGCGCCTGCGGCGCTACTCGACCAGCATGTGGAGGCGGGCCTCAGCCCGGGTGGGTCATCGACATGACGTCGAGGGCGCTGTCGAGCTGCGCCTCCGTCACCTCGCCGCGCTCGACGAAGCCGAGGTCGACGACGGACTCGCGGACGGTGATGCCCTTCGCGACCGAGTTCTTCGCGACCTTGGCGGCGGCCTCGTAGCCGATCACCTTGTTCAGCGGCGTGACGATCGAGGGCGAGGACTCGGCGAGGGCGCGCGCGTGCTCGACGTTCGCCTCGAGGCCGTCGACGGTCTTGTCGGCGAGCAGCGTGGCCGAGGCGGTGAGCAGGCGGATCGACTCCAGCAGCGCCGTGCCCATCACCGGGATGGCGACGTTCAGCTCGAAGGCTCCGGAGGCTCCGGCCCAGGCGATCGTCGCGTCGTTGCCGATCACGCGGGCGCAGACCATCAGGACCGCCTCCGGGATCACCGGGTTCACCTTGCCGGGCATGATCGACGAGCCGGGCTGGAGGTCCGGGATGCTGAGCTCGCCGAGACCGGTGTTCGGGCCGGACCCCATCCAGCGCAGGTCGTTGTTGATCTTGGTGAGGCTGACGGCGAGCACGCGGAGCGCGCCGGACGCCTCGACGAGCGAGTCGCGGGCGCCCTGCGCCTCGAAGTGGTTGCGCGCCTCGGTGACGGGCAGGCCGGTCTCCTCCGCGAGGCGGGCGATGACCTTCGCCGGGAAGCCGGCGGGCGTGTTGATGCCGGTGCCGACGGCGGTGCCGCCGAGCGGGACCTCCGCGACCCGGGGGAGGGCGGACTGCACGCGCTCGATGCCGAGGCGGATCTGCGCCGCGTAGCCGCCGAACTCCTGACCGAGGGTGACGGGCGTCGCGTCCATCAGGTGGGTGCGGCCGGCCTTGACGACCTCGGCCCACAGCTCGGCCTTGGTCTCGAGGGCCTCGGCCAGGTGCTCGAGGGAGGGCACCAGGTCCTGGATCAGCGCGCCGGTCACGGCGACGTGCACCGAGGTCGGGAAGACGTCGTTCGAGGACTGCGAGGCGTTGACGTGGTCGTTCGGGTGCACCGGGCGGCCGAGCGCGGTCGTCGCGAGGGTGGCGAGCACCTCGTTCATGTTCATGTTCGACGACGTGCCGGAGCCGGTCTGGTAGACGTCGATCGGGAAGTGCTCGCCGTAGCCGCCGCCGACCACGAGGTCCGCCGCGTCGGCGATGGAGCGGGCGATCTCGCCGTCGAGCACGCCGAGATCGGCGTTGACGAGGGCCGCGGCCTTCTTGATCCGGGCGAGGGCCGCGATCTGGGCGGGCTCGAGGCCGGCGCCGGAGATCGGGAAGTTCTCGACCGCGCGCTGCGTCTGCGCGGCGTAGAGCGCGTCGCGCGGGACGCGGACCTCGCCCATCGTGTCGTGCTCGATGCGGAAGGCGTCGTCGGCGCCGGAGTCGGTCGGGGAGGTGTCCACCACGCTGTGTTCGTCCTGTTCTGTTCGGTTCATCGGTTCGGTGAGAGGAGGTCGGTGGTCGGCTGCTCGGCGGCCGGAGCGGTCGCGTCGGGGCCCGACACGCTCTGCAGGGGGCTGGAGGTGCGCTCCTGCTCCGAGCGGTACGGGCTCATCTGCGGCGGGTCGATGCCGAGGACCACGTCGGAGTCGACGGTGCCGTCGGCGAGGCGGTAGTTGGCGCCGACGACCGCGAGCTCTCCCGCGGCGACCGCGTCGGCGATGAGCGGGGAGCGCTGCAGCAGCTCGGCGACGGTGTCGCGGAGGTGCTCGCGGCCGACCGCGAGGGCGTCGGTCGTCGACGGGTCGACGAGGACGCGGCCGTCGGGCTGCGGACCGACGATGCGGCGGACGGCCGGGATGATCGGCTCGATCAGGTGCTCGATGTGCGGCGGGAGGCGCTCGGCGTCGGGCGCCTGCGACTGGATCGCGGCCTTGACCGCTCCGCACTCGTCGTGGCCGAGGACGAGGATCAGCTTCACGCCGAGCACGGCCACGCCGTACTCGAGGGAGCCGATGATCGAATCGGCGATGACCTGGCCGGCGTTGCGGACGACGAAGAGGTCGCCCAGGCCGAGGTCGAAGATGATCTCCGCCGCGAGGCGCGAGTCGCTGCAGCCGAACAGCGCGGCGAGCGGCTTCTGCTCGGCGGCGAGCTCGTTGCGGCGCTCGACGTCCTGGCGGGGGTGGCGGGGCTCACCGGCGACGAAGCGCTGGTTGCCGCGCAGCATCTCCTTCCAGACCCACGACGGCGGGCGCGATTCGCGCGCGACGGCGATGCTCTGCGGGACCTCGTGCTGGGGACTCGACGGATCGAAGCTCAACGGGACTCCTCCTGGCCGATCTGCGGGGTGATGGCGTCGACGACCTGGCGGATCTCGTCCGTCGGCGCCGTGCCGTAGACGAGGTAGGTGCTGCCACCGGCCGTCGTCTCGAGAGCGTAGGGGCTGTTGCCGGTCTCGCCGGCACCGTCGCGGTGGTCGTAGACCGTCCACTCGCGGCCGTCGATCTGCTCGACGCCGGTCGCGGCGGCGCTGTCGAGCTGGCCGGAGACCCAGCGCTCGTCGGCGTCGAAGCCCTGGCTGACGCCGATGTAGCCGCTCTTGGGCGTGATCAGGCCGACGTACCAGTACTCGATCCCGCCGTCCTCGCGCAGCTCGGCCGCGTTCGAGGACCAGGAGTCGGGCATGTCGGGCGCGGCGAGGGTCTCGCTCTCGCCGAGCTGGAACTGGGCGGCGACCGCCGGCACGTCCACCGGGTCGCGGACGGTGCCCTCGCCGCGCGGGACGATCAGCACGATCAGCGCCACGGCGCCGACGGTCGCGAGCAGCGAGAAGACGAGGTTGTTGACGGTCTTGCGCTGGCGGTAGAGCCGGGAGTTCTCGGCCTTGCGGGCCGCGGTCTCGGCGGCCGTCTCGGGCCGGCCGAGCTCGGCGACGACGCGCGGCGGCTTCTCGCGACTCATCCGGCGCTCGATCCGCCGGCGGCCGATCCGCCCGAGCGGGCGGCGTCGAGCCGCGCGCGGGCGCCGATCAGCCACTCCTCGCAGCGGGCCGCGAGCGCCTCGCCGCGCTCCCACAGAGCGAGCGAGCGCTCGAGGGTGGAGCTGCCCTGCTCGAGCTCGGAGACGACGCGGACGAGCTCGTCGCGCGCCTGCTCGTAGCTGAAGCCGGAGACGTCGGACTCGCGGGTCGGGACGGGGTCGCTCGACGGCACGGCGGGGGAGTCGGTGCGGGCGTCGGCCATGGGGGTGATCCTATCGATCGGGGCTGCGAGGAGGGCGCGGGCGGGTGGGAGCGGGACGGGTCAGCCGCGGCCGGCGGGATCGGCCGCGGGCCCGGTCGAGCGGGCGGCGACGGCGCCCTCGGCGAGGGTGAGCACGAGCGCCTCGCCCTCGGCCGCGTCCTGCGGCGTGCGGACCACGTGACCGCTGCCGTTCTGCACGATCGCGTAGCCGCGGTCGAGGGTGTGCTGCGGCGACAGCGCGCGGAGATGGCCGTGCAGGCGCTCGACCTCGAGGTGGGCGCGCTCGATCCGCCGCTCGACCAGCTCCGCGCCGCGGGCGACCCAGCGGGTCAGCTCCTCCGAGCGCTGGTCGACGAGGACCCGGGGCTGTGCGAGGACCGGCCGGGAGCGCAGCTGCGACAGGCGGTCGATCTCGTGCGAGACGAGCCCGCTGACGCGGGTGGTCATCCGCAGCCGCGCCTGCTGCACCCGGAGCAGCTCGTCGGAGACGTCCGGGACGACCCGCTTCGCCGCGTCGGTCGGGGTGGACGCGCGGAGGTCCGCGACGTCGTCGAGCAGCGGGCGGTCCGCCTCGTGCCCGATCGCGCTGACCACGGGGGTGGTGCAGGCCGCGACCGCCCGCACGAGGGACTCGTCGCTGAAGCCGAGCAGGTTCTGGAAGTCGCCGCCGCCGCGGGCGATCACGATCACGTCGATGCTCGGGTCGGCGTCGAGGGTGCGCAGGGCGGAGGTCACCTCGGACACCGTGCGCTCGCCCTGCACGGCGGCGTGCACGACGCGGAAGCGGACGGCCGGCCAGCGCAGCTGGGCGTTGCGGAGGACGTCCTTCTCGGCGTCGGAGTCCTTGCCGGTGATCAGGCCGATCCCGTGCGGGAGGAAGGGCAGCCGCTGCTTGCGCGCCGGCTCGAACAGCCCCTCCGAGGCGAGCTGCCGGCGCAGCCGCTCGAGCTTCTCGAGCAGATCGCCGAGCCCGACGTGCCGCATCTCGAACACCTGCATCGAGAGCGTGCCGCCCTTGACCCAGTAGTTCGGCTTGACCAGCGCGATCACGCGGTCGCCCTGCTTGAGGTCCGCCGGGAGGCGGGCCCGGACGGAGGACCAGACCGTGAAGCCGACGGTGGCGTCGCCGGAGAGGTCCTTCAGCTTGCCGTAGACGTTGCCGCCGGAGACGCCCCACTGCGTGATCTCACCCTCGACCCACGCGGTGCCGAGGCGCTCGATCCAGCCCTTGATCTTGCTCGCGAGCAGACCGACCGGCCAGGGAGCATCGGCGGTGGGAGGGGCGTCTGTCATCGGTGCCTTCGCTGGAGCGGGCGGGCGGGGGAGCGGGCGGCGGACCCGCGACGACCACGGTACGGGATGCCTCCGACACCTCGGCGGCCGCGGCGCCGGGCCGGGCGCGAGGCCGCTCGTCCGGCCGCCGGTCAGCGGATCCGGCCCTTCCGCGGGGAGCACAGGATGCACCGCGTAGAATCGCGGGGTGAGTGAAGCCCCGATCAGCCTGCCCATGCCGCGCATGCCCCGCGCAACCGGGCGCCTGCGCGACGAGCCCGTCGACGGTGCCAAGCGAGTGCTCCTCGCCGCCCCGCGCGGCTACTGCGCCGGCGTCGACCGCGCGGTCGTCGCCGTCGAGAAGGCCATCGAGCACTACGGCGCCCCCGTCTACGTGCGCAAGCAGATCGTGCACAACGTGCACGTCGTCTCCACGCTCGAGAGCCAGGGCGCGATCTTCGTCGAGGAGGTCGACGAGGTCCCCGAGGGCTCGCACATTGTCTTCAGCGCGCACGGCGTCTCGCCGGCGGTCGTGCAGGGTGCGGCCGACCGCAACCTCCAGGCGATCGACGCGACCTGCCCGCTCGTCACGAAGGTGCACCGCGAGGCCGTCCGCTTCGCGCGCGACGACTTCGAGATCCTCCTGATCGGCCACGAGGGGCACGAGGAGGTCGAGGGCACCGCGGGCGAGGCTCCCGATCACGTGACCCTGGTCGGCAGCCCCGACGACGTCCCGAACATCGTGGTGAAGGACCCGGACAAGGTCGTCTGGCTCTCGCAGACCACGCTCTCGGTCGACGAGACGATGGAGACGGTGCGCCGCCTCCGCGAGCGCTTCCCGAACCTGCAGAACCCGCCGAGCGACGACATCTGCTACGCCACCCAGAACCGCCAGGTCGCGATCAAGAAGGTCGCCGAGCACGCCGAGCTGGTCATCGTGGTCGGCTCCGCCAACTCCTCGAACTCGGTCCGCCTCGTCGAGGTCGCGCTCGAGTACGGCGCGAAGGCCGCCTACCGGATCGACTACGCCAGCGAGATCAAGCAGGAGTGGCTCGACGGCATCCGCACCGTCGGCGTCACCAGCGGCGCCTCGGTGCCCGAGGTCCTCGTCCGCGAGGTGCTCGACGACCTCGCCGCCGCCGGCTACGGCGACGTCGAGGAGGTCAAGACGGCCGAGGAGGACCTGATGTTCTCGCTCCCCAAGGAGCTGCGCAAGGACGTCGCCGGCAAGCGCGACGCCCGCGGGGCCGGCGGACGCGTGAGCGCCTCCGTCAGCGCCTGACGCTCCGCACGCAGAACGAGGAGAAGGCCGCCGCTCCCGAGGGAGGGCGGCCTTCTTCGCGTCAGCCGGTCGGGCGCTAGACGTCCGTGCCGGTCCCGGCGGACATCCGCGAGACGTAGTCGGCGAAGGTCGGATCGCCGAGGATCGCGATGGCGGCGACCGTCAGCGAGAGCACGACCGTCGCGACGATCCCCAGGATCGGCACCAGCACGGCGCGATTGCCGGCCCGCAGCCGGCGGATCGAGATCCAGACCGCGAACGCGACGATCAGCGCCTGCGCGAGCGCGACGACCAGCCCGAGGGTGCGGGCGAGATCGGGGGAGGCGTAGGTGCCGATGCCCTGGCTCGTGTAGAGCTCGGAGAGCGTGGTGGCGAAGCTCGACGGGTCGAGCAGCGTCGGCACCGCGAAGAAGACGCCGAGCGCGAGCAGGATGATCGTGATCAGCCGGTCGACGGGGTGCGCGACGGTCTTCGCGGAGGGCGCGGTCGCGGGCCGCGGATCGGTTTCGGACCCTCGCGGGTCGGGGACGACGACGGCGTCCTCCGGAGGTGTCCACGACCAGCCGGGCGGCGCGTACTCGCCGTACTGCGGTTCCGGGCGCTCTGTGCGGCCCGGCTGGTCGTGTGCGTTCGTCACGGAGCGGTGCCCTACTTGCCGGAGTGGCCGGCGGAGCCGAGCTGGCGGGTCGCCTCGGCGACGCGGACGGCCATGGCGGACTCGGCGATCTTGCCCCACGAGCGCGGGTCGTAGACCTTCTTGTTGCCGACCTCGCCGTCGACCTTGAGGAAGCCGTCGTAGTTCTTCAGCACGGTGTCGGCGACCGAGCGGCTGAAGGCGTACTGGGTGTCGGTGTCGATGTTCATCTTCACGACGCCGTTGCGGACCGCCTCGGCGATCTCGTCGTCGGTGGAGCCGGAGCCGCCGTGGAAGACGAGGTCGAGCGGGAGCGCCTCGGTGCCGTACTTCTTCTGCAGGCCGTCCTGGATCTCGCGGAGCAGCTCGGGACGCAGGCGCACGTTGCCGGGCTTGTAGACGCCGTGGACGTTGCCGAAGGTCAGCGCGGCCATGTAGCGGCCCTGCTCGCCGAAGCCGAGGGCCTCGACGGTCGCGATCGCGTCGTCGAGCGTGGTGTAGAGGTGCTCGTTGATGTCGTGGGAGACGCCGTCCTCCTCGCCGCCGACGACGCCGATCTCGACCTCGAGGATCGCGTTGATCGCCTTCACGCGCGGCAGGATCTCCTGGGCGATCTTCAGGTTCTCGTCGAGGGGCACGGCCGAGCCGTCCCACATGTGCGACTGGAAGAGCGGCTCGCGACCGGCCTTGACCTCCTCCTCGGAGGCGGCGATCAGCGGGTAGACGAAGCCCTCGAGCGCGTTCTGCGGGCAGTGGTCGGTGTGCAGCGCGACCGTGACCGGGTAGTTCTTGGCGACCTCGGTGGCGAACTTCGCGAAGGCGATCGCTCCGGCGGCGCGGTTCTTGACCGTGTGGCCGGCGAAGTAGTCGGCGCCTCCGGTCGTGACCTGGATGATGCCGTCCGAGCCGGCCTCGGACAGGCCCTGCAGCACCGAGTTGATGGTCTGCGAGGAGGAGACGTTGAACGCGGGGTACGCGAAGCCGCCCTTCTTCGCCTTGTCGAGCATCTCTGCGTACTGGTCCGGGGTAGCGACGGGCATGGCATCTCCTTTGACGGATGAACGGGAGGGGGTCGGGCGAGGCCCGCGTCGGCGTCGAGTCTAGCGAGGCGGCTGCGGGGCGTCCCCCGGGCGCGGGGCGGGCCTCGGATAGACTCCGCTCCGGGATGGGGATCCGCTCCGCGGGTCCTGCGACGACGCCGTCTGCACGAACTCGAACGCGAAGGACTCCGCGCTGTGACCGATATCGACCACGACTCGCTCTACCTCCACCCGGACCGCAACCTCGGCATGGAGCTCGTCCGAGCCACCGAGGCGGCGGCGATCCGCGCCGTCCCCTTCATCGGCAAGGGCGACAAGAACGCCGCCGACGGCGCCGCCGTCGACGCGATGCGCACCTTCCTCGGCACCGTCAACTTCGACGGGGTCGTCGTCATCGGCGAGGGCGAGAAGGACAACGCCCCGATGCTCTACAACGGCGAGCACGTCGGCAACGGCTCCGGGCCGGCCGCCGACATCGCCGTCGACCCGATCGACGGCACCTCGCTGACCGCGGCGGGCCGGCAGAACGCGCTGTCGATGATCGCCGTCGCCGACCGCGGGGCGATGTTCGACCCCTCCGCGGTCTTCTACATGGAGAAGATCGTCACCGGGCCCGAGGGCGTGGGGATCATCGACATCGAGCGCCCGATCGGCGAGAACATCCGCGCGCTGGCGCGGGCCAAGCGCAAGCCCGTCGACGAGATGCGCATCGCGGTGCTCGACCGCCCGCGGCACGCGCAGCTGATCGACGACATCCGCGCGGCGGGCGCCGGAACGCGGCTGCTGCTCGACGGCGACGTCGCGGGCGGCATCAACGCCGCTCGGCACGACTCGCGCGTCGACATGTGCGTGGGTACCGGAGGGACGCCCGAGGGCATCATCACCGCGTGCGCCATCCGCGCGCTCGGCGGCGTGATCCAGGGCATCCTCCGCCCCAAGGACGACGACGAGCGCCAGCGCGCGATCGACGCCGGCCACGACCTCGACCGCGTCCTGCACGCGAACGACCTGGTCCGCAGCGACAACACCTACTTCGTCGCCACCGGCGTGACCAACGGCGGGCTGGTGAAGGGCGTCCGCAAGGAGGGCCACATCATCACCACCGAGTCGATCGTCCTGCGCTCGCGCTCGGGCACGATCCGTCGCGTGACGGCCCAGCACCTCGCGGAGAAGTGGGTCTAGGCCGCCGCTGCATGCTGGTCGAGCAGCCGCGGAGCGGCGTATCGAGACCCCGCCTCCGTCGGACGGTGGATCTCGATACGCGCCCTGCGGGCGCTACTCGATCAGCATGAATCTGACCAGGCGCACATCCGTGCTGGTCGAGTAGCCGCGGAGCGGCGTATCGAGACCCCGCGGCTCAGGCCGTGCGCTCGTCCGGGGCGAGGAGCTCGACGGCCGTCAGGCGGCGCGGTGACACCGTGACGCCGCCGGCGGGCGCGATCACGCGGGACTCGTCGAGGGTGTCGAACTGGCGCGCGGTGACGAGGACGCGGGTCTCGAGCGAGCCGGCGAAGGCGTTGTAGGAGTCGACCGTCTTCTCGATCGAGCGGCGCAGCCCCTCCGCGTGGTCGGCGAGGGTCGCCAGCCGCGCGTAAAGCGTCTTGCCGAGATCGAGCAGCCGCTTCGCGTCGTCGGTCAGCACGTCCTGCTGCCAGGTGTAGGCGACGGTCTTCAGCACGGACCAGAGCGTCACCGGCGAGGCGAGGGCGACCCGCTTGCGGAACGCGTACTCCAGCAGCGTCGGGTCGGCGTCGAGCGCGCTCGCCAGCAGCGGCTCGCTGGGGATGAAGGCGATGACGAACTCCGGGCTCGCCGGCAGCCCGGTCCAGTAGGCGCGGCCGGCGAGGGCGTCGATGTGCCCGCGGAGGGCCCGCACGTGCGCTCGCAGCAGACCGGCGCGCCGGGCCTCCTCCTCGGCCCCCGCGCCGGCGGGGATCGCGCTCGCCTCGAGGTAGGCGTCGAACGGCACCTTCGCGTCGACGGCGATCGCCTTGCCGCCGGGGAGGCGGACGACCATGTCGGCGCGGCCCTTCCCGCCCTCGCCCTCCAGGCCGAACTGCACGTCGAAGTCGACCCGCTGCGTCAGCCCGGCCGCCTCGACGACGTTGCGCAGCTGCGTCTCGCCCCACGCACCCCGGCTGGCGCTCGAGCGCAGCGCGGAGGCGAGCGTCTCGGTGGTCGAGCGGAGCCTCTCCCCGGCGAGCCGCTGCCCCTCCAGCTGCTCGGTGATGGCGCCGAACTGCGCGGCGCGCTCGCTCTCGAGACGGCGCACCGACTCCTGCATCCCGCGCAGGCTCTCGGCGACGGGGGAGAGCGTCTGCAGGATCCGCGCGTCGTGCCGCTCGCGCTCGGCGACGACCCGCAGCTGCTCCTGCAGCTCGCGGATCTGGTCGCGGGCGGAGCCGAGGTGCTCGCGGTGCTGCTCCACGACCGACTCGTGCCGCTCCTCGAGCCCCTCGGCCCGCGCCTGCGCCGTGGCCAGCTCGAGCGCGAGCGCGGTGTCGGGAGTGCGGGCACGGGCGAGCAGCACGGCGACGACGGCGGCGAGGAGCGCGCCGACCGCGAGGCCGAGGACGAAGCTGAGTTCCATGCGCCGAGGAGACCACGGACCTCCGACATCCGCGCTGCGGCGCTCCGACGATGTCCGTCTGACCCTCGGACGGGTGTCCGGAGCGGGAGGAGGCGGAGTCGGAGGTTGCCCCTAGGCTTCGGGACCATGGGGAATCACCGCCGTCCTTCGCGCCTGCTCACCGCCGCACTCGCCCTCGCCGTCGGACTCGGGACCGCTCTCGTCCCGGTCGCCGCCGCCTCCGCCGCCGACGAGACGCTGCCGCCCGCGTCCGTCCTGGTCGATCCGGGAGCGGGGGAGGCGCAGGTCACCGCCGCCGACGGCTCCGTCCTGCCCGACGTGAAGGTCCAGTACGAGGCGGAGAGCACCAAGAGCTTCCGCGCCGGCTACATCTTCAGCGACGCGAACTTCTTCGACAGCGACGCCCGCTCGGCGCAGCAGATGCAGGCGCTCCTGGACGACAAGGGCCGCAACTGCTCCGGCACGCCCAACGGCGTGCCCTGCCTCAAGGCCTTCAGCCAGGTCACGCCGTCGAAGGCGGCCGATGCGATGTGCAAGGCGTACCGCGGCGGCGTCCTCGAGTCCGCGGCGTCGATCTTCGCCGGCGTCGGCGAGGCCTGCGGCATCAGCCCGCTCGTGCTCGCCGTCCTCGTGCAGAAGGAGACGAGCCTCGTCTCGACGACGAGCCCCACCGAGCGCCTCTACAACCGCGCGACCGGCTTCAACTGCCCCGACAGCACCGGCTGCGACAACGGCTCCGCCGGCTTCTTCACCCAGGTCTACGGCGCGGCCCGGCAGTTTAAGAAGTACGCGAACCCGCCCGGCTCCGGCTCGAACTTCACCGCCTACGCCGCGGGCACGACGCCGAGCATCCTCTTCAACCCGGACACGTCCTGCGGCTCGTCGCCGGTCGCGATCCGCAACCAGGCCACGGCGAACCTGTACTACTACACGCCGTACCAGCCCAACAGCTACGCGCTGACGAACACCGGCAACCAGGCCTGCGCCACCTACGGCAACATCAACTTCTGGTACATCTTCAGCGACTGGAACGGCTCGCTCGCCAACGCCGGCGTCGCCCCGGCCGGCCGCATCGACGCCCCGAGGATCTCGGGCGGCACGCTGACCGCCTCCGGCTGGGCCGTCGACCCGACGACGCAGCGCGCGCAGCTCGCCACCACCGTCACCATCACCGCGCCCGACGGCTCCAAGACCGTCCGCACCCAGACCGCGAACGCCTCGCGCGGCGACATCCCGGGGGAGTACCCGGCCGCCGGCGGCAACCACGGCTTCGCCGCGACCGCCCCCGCCTCGGCCGCCGGCACCTACACGGTCTGCGCCAGCGCCGCCTCGGTGGACTGGAACCTCTGGACCGGCTCGGGCGACGCGAAGGCGCCCGGCACCAAGGACCTCGGCTGCACGAGCGTGTCCAACGGAACGACCGTTCCCGTCGAGCGGATCGCCGGCACCGACCGCCAGGACACGGCCGTCCGCGTCTCGAAGGCGACCTTCACGGCGAACGTTCCCGTCGTCTACGTCGCGACCGGCTCCGCCTTCCCCGACGCGCTGAGCGCCGCTCCCGCCGCGGCCAAGCAGGGCGGCCCGCTCCTGCTCGTCGACCGCGACTCGATGTCGCAGCCGGTCCGCACCGAGCTGACCCGCCTCAAGCCCGCGAAGATCGTCGTGGTCGGCTCCACGCTGAGCGTCAGCGACGCCGTGCTGCAGGACCTCAAGCAGTACGTCCGCGGCGGAGCGACCCCCACCCGCCTCGGCGGCGTCGACCGCTACGACACCGCGAAGAAGGTCGTCCAGTACGCCTTCTCCGACGGGTCGAGCCGGGCGTGGCTCGCGACGGGCGAGAAGTTCCCCGACGCCCTGGGCGCCAGCGCGGCGGCCGGCTCGGTGGACGCTCCGGTGCTCCTGGTCAACGGGACGCTGGCGACCGCGGACGCCACGACGAAGAGCCTCGTCTCGCAGCTCGGAGTCCGCTCGCTCACCATCGCGGGCAACGCCCTCTCGGTGAGCGACGGCATCGAGCGCTCGCTCGCCGTCGCCTCGAAGACGCGGATCGCGGGCTCGGACCGCTACGACACCTCGGAGAAGCTGAACAGGGCCGCCTTCCAGCGGGCGAACACGGTCTACCTCGCGACCGGGGAGAACTTCCCGGACGCGCTCGCCGGAGCGACCGCCGCGGGCTACACCTCGAGCCCGCTCTTCGCGGTCCCGCGGGACTGCGTGCCGCAGGCGGTGCTGAACGACATCACCGCGTTCGGTGCCAAGAAGGTCGTCCTGCTCGGCGGCCCGAACACGCTGTCGGACGCGGTCGCGCGGCTCACGCCCTGCGGCTGATGCTCCAGCGCACGGCCGCTAGCGTGGAGGGATGAGCTCGGCCGATCCCTCCCCGGCCGTCCCCTCCCCGTCCGTCATCCGACGTCGACGGGGAGGGGCGGCGGCTCTCGCCGCCCTCGCGGTGGTGCTGCTGCTCCCCGGAGCGACGGACCTCGGCGCGGCGGCCGCTCCCGCGACCGAGGTGCCGAGCATCCGGATGTGGACCGACCTGGCCGGCGGCGTCGACGGCTCGGGCTTCGACCCGGGCGACATCGTGTCGGACGAGGTCTTCTTCGACGGCGACGCCCTCGGCCCGCTGACGATCCAGGCCTTCCTCAACGCGCGGGTGCCCTCCTGCGCGGGGACCGATGTCCCGTGCCTGCGGGACTACGCCGAGGACACCGGCGACGTCGCCGCCGACGAGCAGTGCGCCGCCGTCGCGGGTGGGCAGGACGTCTCGGCCGCCGAGATCATCGCCTTCGTCGCCGGCGCCTGCGACGTCAGCCCCGCCGTGCTGCTGACGCTGCTGCAGAAGGAGCAGTCACTGGTGACCGACAGCGCGCCGAGCGAGCGCCAGTTCCGCAGCGCCACCGGCTACGGCTGCCCGGACACGGCGGACTGCGACAGCGACTACTTCGGCTTCTTCGGCCAGGTCTACGGCGCGGCCTGGCAGTTCCAGCGCTACCGCAACCCGGAGAGCAGCTTCGACTGGTACCCGGTCGGCGAGACCAGCGAGATCCAGTACTCGCCCGACGCCGCCTGCGGGACGGCCCCGGTGCGGATCGAGAACGCGGCGACCGCGGGGCTCTACTACTACACGCCGTACCAGCCGAACGCGGCCGCGATGGACGACCTCTACGGCTCGGGCGACGCGTGCTCGGCCTACGGCAACCGCAACTTCTGGCGCATCTTCAGCAACTGGTTCGGCGACCCGCGCGCGGGGGAGTGAGAGCGCCGGCTCTCGGATCGCCGCCCCGGGCGTCAGGCGGCGACCGGCGCCTTCGGACGCAGCCGCTTGACCGACACTCCGGCCAGCTCGCCGAGCTCGGCCAGGCTCCCGGCCCCGTGCCGGCGGGCCGCGTGCACCACGATCGCGGCGCAGGCCTCGGCGTCGGCCGACGCGTCGTGGTGGCGGAAGTCGTCGTAGCCGGCGGCGAACGCGACGGACGGCAGGCGGTAGGACTCGAGCTGGTAGGTCCTGCGGGCGAGCTGGAGCGAGCAGAGGTAGTCGTAGGCGGGGAGCTCGAGCGCCGTCGCGGCGCAGGCGGCGCGGATGACGCTCATGTCGAAGCCGGCGTTGTGGGCGACGAAGACGTCCTCGCCGGCGAAGGCGACGAGGTCGGCGAACTGCTCGACCCAGGAGGCGGCCGCGTGCACGTCGTGCTTGCGGATGCCGTGGATGCGGGTGTTCCACTCGAGGAAGTCGTCGTAGCCGTAGGGCGGGCGGATGAGCCAGCCGGCACGGTCGACGACGCGGCCGTCGCGGACCTTGACGAGCCCGACGGAGCAGGCGGACGCTCCGTGCGAGTTGGCGGTCTCGAAGTCGATGGCGGTGAAGTCGATGGGCACGACTTCACCCTCTCACGCACCTCCGACGCCGCCGGGACCGGCACGCGGCACCCCCGCGACCACGCCGTAGGATGGATGCCCGTGGCTCTCACTATCGCAATCGTCGGACTCCCCAACGTCGGCAAGTCGACGCTCTTCAACGCGCTGACCAAGAACACGGTGCTCGCCGCGAACTACCCGTTCGCGACGATCGAGCCCAACGTCGGAGTCGTGAACCTGCCCGACTCCCGCCTCGAGGTGCTCGCCGGCATCTTCGGCTCCGAGCGCATCCTGCCCGCGCCCGTGTCCTTCGTCGACATCGCCGGCATCGTCCGCGGCGCCTCGGAGGGCGAGGGCCTGGGCAACAAGTTCCTCGCCAACATCCGCGAGGCCGACGCGATCGCGCAGGTCATCCGCGGCTTCGAGGACGCCGATGTCGTGCACGTCGACGGCAAGGTCGACGCCGCGAGCGACATGGAGACGATCAACACCGAGCTCGTCCTCGCCGATCTGCAGACCCTCGAGAAGGCCGAGGCGCGCTACGAGAAGGAGCTCAAGGGGAAGAAGATCGAGCCGATCGTGCTCGAGACCGCGAAGAAGGCGCGCGAGTTCCTCGACTCCGGCAAGCCGCTCTCGGCGTCGTCGATCGAGCTCGAGCCGATCCGCGAGCTGGGCCTGCTCACCGCGAAGCCCTTCATCTACGTCTTCAACGTGGACGAGGCCGTGCTGACCGACGACGCGCGCAAGGCCGAGCTGGCCGCGCTGGTCGCCCCGGCGCACGCGATCTTCCTCGACGCCAAGATCGAGTCCGAGCTGATCGACCTCGACGAGGCCGACGCGGCCGAGATGCTCGAGTCCACCGGCCAGACCGAGTCGGGCCTCAACCAGCTCGCGTCCATCGGCTTCGACACCCTCGGCCTGCAGACCTACCTCACGGCGGGCCCGAAGGAGACGCGCGCCTGGACGATCGGCAAGGGCTGGACCGCCCCGCAGGCGGCCGGCGTGATCCACACCGACTTCCAGAAGGGCTTCATCAAGGCCGAGATCATCTCGTTCGAGGACCTCGTCGAGACCGGCTCGATCGCCGAGGCCCGCGCCAAGGGCAAGGCCCGCATCGAGGGCAAGGACTACGTGATGCAGGACGGCGACGTGGTGGAGTTCCGCTTCAACGTGTAGCTCGGTTCGGCTCTGCGAGCCGGGCGGCGGGGGAGACCGCGCAGCGCAGGTGCCTGGAAGTACGGGTCTGCTCGGCGCGGCTCGCTGCTCGTCGCAGGTGACGAGGTCGGATGCCGCGCCAGCGTCCGTGCCCGACATTTCTCCGCGAGCCGGCTCCGACAGACTTGGTCAACGCCGTGCGACACGAGGGGAAGACGTGCCGGGGAGACCACCGCATCCGGATGCCCGTGCCGAGCAGTTCCTTCAGTGGTTGGAGAGCATCGGGTGGTCGGTCGTACTCGGCGACGCTCACTTCCTCGGTCGGTGCGGTGGGACCTGCGGGCACCGTGAACTCGTGCAGAACGTGGCCGAGATCCGACCGATGATTGAGATCCGACGACGGTCGGTGGAAAAGTACTCGTGTACGACCGAGGAGGAAGACCGATGATGCAGGGCTACGTGGAAGTGAGCTGCATCGTCATCGGAGCAGCTGAGGAGTCTCAGTTCGATGACGCGATCTGCGGCGTGGCCACCGAGATGTCCCGCCTTGAAGGCGGCCTCGGAGTCGCGATCTCGGGCTCGGCGTCGACACGCTCCCTCGTCTTCGAGATCCCTGTCGATGACGAGGACGACACGAATGATCCGCTCACCTGGGCCCTGGCTCTCGTCCGCGCCGCATCGCACGCCGCGTCGCTGGGGACGCCGGGCTGGCCGACAGTGCGTGTCGAGGAGATGCGCCGTGACAGCGTCGAAGCGCCCGCGGTGGTTTGAGGCCTCCGCCGAGTTCTCCTGAACACGGCGACCACTCGTCGTCCGAGACGCGCAACCGCCCGCGCGCACCTGCCGGGGTGGAAACGGTCTGTCGTCGTCGGTGCGGGGTGGTTCTGACGCGACGGGCATCCGAAGCTGCGATTCAGGGGGACGCGTGCGATGAGCAGCCGTGAAGAACGACAGCGGATCCTGCGTTTCTGGTGGCTCCTCGAGCTGTTCAGTCCGCAGAGCGTGCCGCGGCCGACACCTCGTGCAGCGGGGGCCGGCGACAGGCAGGTGATCGAGTGGCGGCCGGGAGATCCGCTGCCGTGGAAGGTACTGCCGACTCCGCGGCGAGTGGGCGGGTCCGAGCGAGCGTGGCGACACACGGTGTACCTGGGTGTCTACGACCTCGAATCGACCTACGACAGCCTTCAGCGCGCGTTCGGGGAGGACACGGACGCGTACGACGAACGGTCGGCGGGCCGTAGCGCTGCGGCCGGCCTTCTCGTGGGTGCCGACGGCGTTCTGGCGGTCGACTCCGCGGTCCTCTCGTCCGCGCTGTGGGCGGTCGGGCGGATCGGGACGCACGGCATCGATGATCCGGAGTGGTCGGCGGGCTTCCCGGAGGCGGTGAAGGCGTTCCGAGAGGCGGTGGACGAGCACGAGGGGAGGCGCCCGGGCGGTCGGGGCGACGCCGCCCCCGCACAGGACTCCGAATCGCTGACCGCGCTGACACGGCTCGCTCATGAGGTGCAGGGGGTGAGCGGAAGGCCGGAGCTCGCCACGCCCGTCGCGGTCATCCAGTCCGTCGCCGTCTCCGTCCGGCGCCAGGACGAGCCGGCTGACATCGACTTCCTCAACAGCCTCTTCCTCGACGACCTCGCGGCCGTCCGCGCCGCGGTCGCGAAGGGGCACGGCGGCGAGGCGCTGACCGGATATCTGACCAGCGGGGGCCGGCTCGACGAGAGCTCCCGCGTCGATGTCATGCTCGACGACGCGGCGACCGAGGACGGCGTCGTCGTCGAACGGCTTCCGCTCGGGCGCTGGCCGTCCACGCCCGAGCACGGTCTCTCCCTGCGTCAGCAGTTCGCGGTGAACCGGGCACTGGTCGACCTCGGGCCCGGGCGCGGACTGATGGGCGTGAACGGACCGCCCGGCACGGGCAAGACGACGATGCTCCGCGACATACTCGCGGGCAACGTCGTCGAGCGGGCCCGCCGCCTCGCCGCCCTGGAGCGAGCGGAGGACGCGTTCGGCCCGAAGACCCACGGCTGGAAGGCGGGTGACGGCCGCACGCACACCGTGCGGGAGGTGCGGCCGGAGTTGACCGGCTACGAGATGGTCGTCGCCTCCGCGAACAACGCGGCCGTGGAGAACGTGACGGCGGAGATCCCGGCGCGAACGGCGATCGACCCATTGTGGAGCGAAGAGGCGGACTACTTCGCCGACATCGCTCGAGAGGTGCTCGCTGCTTCCGCGTCCCGGAGCGCCGGTGATGAGGCTGTCGATGCGTGGGGCCTGGTGGCGGCGCGACTCGGCAACAAGCGCAATCGCAGCGCGTTCCAGTCGGCCTTCTGGTTCGGCGGACGGGGCTCGGCGAGCGGTGCCTCCGAACCGGACCCGGCCGGCGGCATGCTGGCGTTGCTCAAGGAGTGGCGCGACGGTGCCGGCCCGCCTCGCTCGTGGAAGGCTGCGCGGGACGCTTTCGCGGAGGCGGAGCGGCGCGTCGAGGCGCTGCTCGGACAACGGCGGGAGCAGCAGGCACGCCACTCGACGCTTCCCCGAGCGGTGGAGGAGCAGAACCGGATCGCGGAGGTCGTCACGTCGCTCCGGTCCCGCCTCGACGCTGCGAAAGAGGAGCGGATCGCCTGCGAAGCCGCTGTCGACGGTGCGAGCGCTCTCCTCGCGAGCATCGAGGTCGCCCGGGAGCGCATCCGATCCCGGAGGCCCGGCGTGCTCGCGACGATCATGTCCCTCGGTCGGTCACGACGCGACTGGCGTCGAGAACTGACGCCGGTCGAGGCCTCGGCCCGTGCGGCGAGCGCCGCCCGCGACGAGGAACGATCCCGGCTCGCCGGGATCGACAACCGCGGAGAGCGGCTCGACCGCGACCTCGCGAGTGCTCGGCGTGAGCGAGCGCAGGCGACGGAGTCCCTCGCCCGGCTGAGGCAGCAGCTCGCCGCCGACGAGGAGCAGGTCGGTGCCGGATACCCGGGCGAGGCGTGGACCGGGAACGCCCGCGAGATGCGCGCCCCTTGGCTCGACCCGGCGCTGGACAAAGCCCGATCCGATCTCTTCCTCGCTGCACTGGACCTCCACAGGGATCTCCTCGCGAACACGGCGGCCGAGATGATTCCTGGGCTGCGGGCGGCGCTCGACATCGTCGTGGGCGGAGGGCCGCGCGGGCTCGAGCCGGCCAAGCGGCGGGCGGCCTGGCAGCTCTTCTTCCTCGTCGTCCCGCTGGTCTCGACGACGTTCGCCTCGCTCGGGCGGATGTTCGGCGACGTCGGTCAGGAGAGCATCGGCTGGCTCCTCATCGATGAGGCAGGCCAGGCCTGCCCGCAGTACGCCGCAGGAGCGATCTGGCGGGCGCGCCGAGTCGTCGCGGTCGGTGATCCCCTCCAGCTCCAGCCCGTCGTGACGATGCCGCGGAGGGCTCAGCGCGACATCGCCTCCGCGTTCGGCTTGGACGACACCTGGATTCCCCCGCAGGCGTCGGTGCAGACCCTGGCCGACAGGGTCTCCTTGTACGGCACGACGCTCACGCAGGCGGATCGTCAGGTGTGGGTGAGTGCACCGCTCACCGTGCACCGCCGCTGCGACGACCCGATGTTCAGCCTCTGCAACGCGATCGCCTACGACGGCATCATGGTGAACGGCGTGAAGCGCGACCTCACTCATCCTGAAGCGCCCGATCTCTTCGACAGTGAAGCGGGCCCGCGCGTCGTCACGAGCCGGTGGATCGACGAAGCGGCTCCGACACCGGGAACGCATCTCCAGGAGAACCAGATCGCGCGCCTCGAGAGCGGTCTGTCGTATCTCAAGGGGCTCGGGATCCCTCCGAGCCAGGTGATCGCGATCTCGCCGTTCCGCGCTGTCGCCGATCGGCTCTCTGCGCTGTCCACGCAGTATCCGGGTCTCACGGCGGGCACGATCCACACGGCGCAGGGGAAGGAGGCGCCCGTGGTGTTCCTGGTCCTGGGTGGGGATCCGAGCTCACCGGGGGCTCGCGCGTGGGCCGCCTCCTCCGTCAACCTCGTGAACGTCGCGGCCAGTCGAGCCAGCCGTCGACTGTTCGTCATCGGCGACCTCGACGCGTGGCGAGGGCACGACTACTTCCGTGAGGTCGCTGGATATCTGTCTGTCGACACCAATCCCCAGAGCTGACGTCTCTTCTTCTCGGGTTCGGGTGATCTCGGATCCTCGCGGATCGCGCACTTCCCTGCGCGCGCGATCTCACCTCGGTATTATCAGGTCATGGCCAGGACTCCTCGGCCGACCGACGCGCAGGACAGTTCTCCGACCGGGCCGACGGAGGCGCAGGGGATCGGCAAGCAGGAGGCGGCGGTGCGCGCCACCCTCGAGGCAGCGGATCGACGCGCGCACCGCGACAACGTCGCTGCGCTGTCCGCCCGTGGGCGAGCGCGGTATGCGGCTCTGCTCGATCGGCTCGCTGAGTAGTTCGGTGAGGGACTCGCGACAGGTGCGATGTCTGCGGCTCGAAGACCTGCTCGCCCCGGCCCTGCGATCCGGGGTGCCGCCCACCCGCGATCGTGGTCTCCTCGGCTCGACCGGATGTCCGTCGTCGTCTTCCTCGGGCTCGACGGACTCGAACTGGACGCCCCTGAGGACGACGCATACGACCTCGTCATCTGCGTCGCCACCGGTTCCGACACTGCGGAGGGCACGGCGAGGCTGCTCGAATCGTGGACGCGGGCCGTCGAGTAGCCCGTGTTCCGTCGGGTCAGTTGAGGACGTCGCCGATGATCCAGCTTGAGAGGCCGACAAGCGTGCAGACGCCGACGACGACCCAGGCGACGGTCTTCCGGACCGAGCGGGCCCTCGCCTCCGAGGTGAGCGGGGTCGGGCGCAGCGGCGCGACGTAGGCGGGCGGGGCCTCCGAGGCGCCGGGGATCAGGCGGGGGAGGGTCGCCGGGCGGCCGTCGACCCAGTCCGCGGGCAGCTCGGCGGCGCGGGCCGCCTGCAGCGTCAACTCGGCTTTCAGCGGCGAGCCCTGCAGAGAGCAGTAGGCGACGGCGGTGAGGCCGAGGCCGGCGAGGTGGCGGAGGGTGGGCGCGAACTGCTCGGACATCGCCGCGGTCAGCTCGCCCACGCGGTCGCCGTCGAGGCGGATCTCCACGAGGCCGCCGACGGGGTGGAGCGTCACGAGGAGGAGCCCGCGGCCGCCCTCGGGGACCACGCCGGCCAGACGGACGAAGTGCTCGTCCTCGCGCTGCACCTGCAGGGCGCGGCCCCAGGGCAGGATCGAGTAGCGCTCCTGGGGCGGCGCGTTGAGCGGCACGAGGAGTTCGGGGGCGACAAGGGCGACCTTCACCGAGGCGCGCAGGCCCTCCTCCGTCCGCTCGGCGCGGAGCCGTGCGGTGGTGGTGGGGGCGGCGCGACTCGCGACCACGCGGGAGAGCCCGGGAAGCGCGGGAGCGCGGCGGTAGGCGTCGGGGAGGTAGCCGATCACGCGTCCGCCGGCGCGGACCGAGACGGCGGGAGTGCCGGTGGGGTGGTCCGGCTCGGGCACGAGGACGACGTCGAGGATCTGATCCGAGATCTCGCCCACGCGCAGCGGGCGGCCGATGACGGACGCGATCTCCTCGATCCGCTCCGCCTCGTCGACGGCGTCGACGGTGGGGGTGCCTGCGGAGTGGGGGAGGCGGTACTCGACGTGCTCGGAGGCGGTCTCCGGCAGCCTGCGCTGCTCGTGCTCGTCCGGGTCGCCGGGTGCCGAGTCCTCCGCGGAGCGGCGGGCGTCGGTCCAGGCGGTGCCGTCCCACCAGCGCATCGACCCCGGGTGGGCGTCATCGCGGTACCAGCCCGCAGGTGCGGCGCGTTCGTCGTCCACCGGGTCCCCGTTCTCTCGGCCCGTCGAGTCTACGAGGGGCCCGCGGCATCCCTCCGCTCGGCGGGGGAGGCCCCGACTCCGCGGAAGTCGCGGTAGTCGCGCTCGACTACCGCGACTCTCGGGGAGTGGAGCGAGGCCGGGAGGCAGAGGCACCTCCGAGTCCGCGGAAGTCGCGGTACTCGCGCTCGACTACCGCGACTTCGGAGGAGTGGGGCGAAGCGGCGACGTGCCGGGTGTCGCGGTGGCGGTCGGTGTGCTCAGAGGGCCGGGTTCTCGTCCGCCGGGTCCTCCGTCGCGAAGGCGACGAGCTGCGCCGGGGCACCGGCGCAGTCGCGGAGGGCCGGGGCGGAGTCGAGGGCGCCGGCGAGCAGTCCGCTCACGTGCCTGGCGTGCCCCGGGTTGATCGGCGCGGGGTCCTCGAGGACCTCCACCAGTCGGTGGAGCACGGCGCAGGTGTCCGGACGCGACATGCGATCCACCGTATTGACGGCCCTCGCCTCCCGGTAGAGGCGATTCGCGCCAGACCCCCCGTCTACGCTTCGGACATGACTCGATTCGAAGGCTCCGTCGTCCTCGTCCTCGGTGCCTCCGGCGGGCTCGGGCGGCTGATCGCGGACGAGCTGGAGCAGCGCGGCGCGACCGTGGTCCGCTCCGGGCGCCGCGCCGCCGACCTCGGCGACGCGCCGCTCGTCGCCGATCTCCTCGGCGAGGACGCCCCGCAGCGCCTGGTGGACGAGGTCCTCCGCCGTCACGGGCGACTCGACGGCGTCGTCGTCGCGGCCGGCGTCGTCGCCTTCGGCCCCTCGGCCGAGCTCGATCCGGCGGTGCTCGAGGAGCTCGTCGACGTGAACGCTCTGGCGCCGATCCGCGTGCTCACGGCGTCGTTCGCCGCCCTGTCCGCCTCGGGGAATCGGCCCTTCGCGGTCACGATCAGCGGGGTGGTCGCCGAGGCGCCGACCGCCGGTCTCGCGGCGTACTCCGCGTCCAAGGCGGCCCTGTCCTCGTTCGTCCGGGCATCGGCCCGGGAGTACAGGAAGGCGGGCGTCCTCCTGCTCGACGCGCGGCCCGGCCACACGGAGACCGCGCTGTCGCAGCACCCGCTGGCGGGCACGGCTCCGCGCTTCGGCGCGGGGCACTCGCCGGAGACGGTCGCGGCGCGCATCGTCCGCGCCGTCGAGGACGGCGAGACGGACCTGCCGCCGGCGGCCTTCGACGCCTGAACGAGTCCGGGAAAAGAAGCGGTCGCTCGTCCCTCCACAGCCGCGTGACCGCTCGGCCCTCCCCAGATCTCGGGATCCGACGCCGGAGCGAGCGCGGCGCTCGCCACCATCGACGCATGGGAATCCGTTATTACGCTTACGCCTTCGATGCCGATCTGACCGAGCGCGCGCTCGCCGACCCGCGGAGCGTGATCGGCGAGACCGCCCTGGCGGGCGCCTGGGGGATGCCGCACGGCGCCGAGATCGACGCCGCCGATCTGCCGCAGCCGGTGCCGGAGGACGACATGCTCTTCCTCGACCGGGCGTGGTCCGGGTTGCAGGCGCTGACCGCTCCGCGCTCGCCGGAGCAGCCGCCGCGGCCGGCGCACCGGATGCTGGAGGGCCGGGTGTCGCTGCGGGGGATGTGCTGGGATCCGTGGGTGCGCGCCGTTCCGCCGGGAGAGGTCGCCGAGATCGCCGACGATCTGCTCGCGCTCCGGCAGGAGCTCGAGGAGGGCCTGCCGCAGCACCCCGAGGGGGAGCAGCTCGGGCAGTACCTGGACCGCGCCGTGGAGTTCGCGTCCCGGATCGCGCGGTCGGGTCGCGGCTTCGTCTACCTGATCGGCTAGCGCGTGCCTCTCCCGGATCGGCCGGCGCGTGCGTCGCACCTCACGCCGTCGCGAAGCGCTGGGCCGAGCGCTCGCGGGCCTTCGCCGCCTCGACCTCGCGGTCCTTCGGCGGGGCGGCCGTCACCAGGTCCTCGAGGAGGTGGCCCGTGATGTGGGCGATCTCCGCCACGGCGCGGTCGAACGCCTCCTGGTTCGCCTTCGACGGGCGGGTGGCGCCGCTGATCTTGCGGACGTACTGGAGGGCGGCGGCGTGCACCTCCTCGTCGGAGGCGGCGGGCTCGAAGTTGTGGAGGGTGTGGATGTTCCGGCACATGCGACGAGGGTACGTCCGGGTGCGCGCGGGCGCGAGAGGGCGGACACCCGCCGTTCACCCCGGCGTCGCTCGGGGCCCCTAGCGTCGCTCCGTGCCCTCCGTCTCCGATCGCTCCCTCAGCCCCGACGCCGCTCCCGACGCCGCTCCCGACGCCACTCCCGGTGCCGCTCCCCACGGCGCCCTCGTGCCGACGCCCGAGCTGCTCCGCTCGCTCACGCCCGAGGACGCCCGCGACCTCGTCGTGCTCGACGAGGACGACGACGATCCGGTGCTGCTGCGCCGCGACGGCACGCAGGTCGACACCTGGCGCGAGGGCTACCCCTACGACGAGCGGATGTCGCGCGAGGAGTACGAGGCCGGCAAGCGGCTGCTGCAGATCGAGCTGCTCAAGCTCCAGAACTGGATCAAGAAGCACGGCCGGCGCTTGGTCGTCGTCTTCGAGGGGCGCGACGCCGCGGGCAAGGGCGGCACCATCAAGCGCTTCACCGAGCACCTCAACCCGCGCGGCGCCCGGGTCGTCGCGCTCGAGAAGCCGACCGAGCGGGAGGGCACGCAGTGGTACTTCCAGCGGTACGTCTCGCACCTGCCCGCCGCGGGCGAGATCGTGCTGTTCGACCGCTCCTGGTACAACCGGGCGGGGGTCGAGCGCGTGATGGGCTTCTGCACTCCGGAGCAGTACGACGAGTTCGTCCGGCAGACGCCGCTGTTCGAGAGCATGCTCGTCGGCGAGGGCATCGACCTGGTCAAGCTCTGGTTCTCGGTCTCGGCCGAGGAGCAGCGCACCCGGTTCACCATCCGGATGATCGACCCGGTGCGGCAGTGGAAGCTCTCGCCGATGGACCTCGCCTCGCTGGACAAGTGGGACGACTACACCGCGGCCAAGGAGGCGATGATGGCGGCGACCGACACCGCCGACGCGCCGTGGACCATCGTCAAGAGCAACGACAAGAAGCGCGCCCGCCTCGAGGCGATGCGCTACGTGCTGAGCCTGTACGACTACGACGGCCGGGACGACGAGGTCGTCTCGCCGCTCGGACCGGACCCGCTGATCGTCGGTTCGGCGGCGGACGTCTACGAGCGCGGCGAGCACGCGGCGACCGCTCGGGCCGCCGAGTAGCGCCGGACCGGGGGACGGGATCATGGGGGACACGACCGTGGGGGACGGGATGAGGAACGACGACGGCGTGCGCGATCTGCCGGGGGTGCACCTGCGCTGGCTCGCGCTCGACGAGCAGCGCCTCGACGCCGAGCGGCTGCTGCCGCTGCTCGGCACAGCGGAGCGGGAGCGCTACCGCGCGACGGGGTCGGCCGCGGTGGCGGAGCGCTTCGTCTTCGGCCGCGTCCTGCTGCGCATGCTCGCGGGCGAGCTCCTGGGGCTGTCCGCCTCGATGATCCGGGTCACCGCCCGCTGCTCCCGCTGCGGCGGTCCGCACGGGCGCCCCTGGATCGAGGGCGCCGAGCACCTCTCCGTCAGCATCGCGCACTGCCCGGGCGCGGTCGTCGTCGCGGCCAGCAGCGCGGGCGTCGTCGGGGTCGACGTCGAGCCGGTCGCGGGTCCGCCCGAGCGCGGCGTCGCGATCACGCGGATCGCCGGCGCTCCCTTCGCGACGGGCGGGTACCGCGCCGCCGATCCGATCCTGCACTGGACCCGCATCGAGGCCGCACTGAAGGCTGACGGCCGCGGGCTGGACGTCGATCCGCGGCGCGTCCGGATCCACGAGTCGCGCTTCACCGCGGAGGCACGGATCGACTCCTCGCGCTTCCGGCTCGCCGAGCCGCACCTCGACCCGTCGCTCCGGGTCAGCGTCGCGCTGGGCGACTCCGTCGGCGGTGCCGGTCCGATCATCGGCTGGCGCCGCGAGGACGGCGACGCGCTCGAGGACTCGCTGGTCTCAGCGGGCGGCCGGTAGCGGCGGCAGCCGCACGTCGACGAGCCAGGCGTCGAGCAGCGCTTCGACAGCCGAGACGGCCGTGCCGCCCGCGATCTCCGAGCCGCCGGCGACCTCGGCGCAGAGCGCGCGGAAGTCGTCCTCGCTCGCGGTGCCGGACGCGTGCCGCGCGGTCCAGGTGCGCAGGAGCTGGAAGAACACCTCGTCGCCGAGCCGGAGCCGCAGCGCGTGCAGCGTCAGCGCGCCCCGCTTGTACACCCGGTCGTCGAAGAGGTCCATCGGTCCCGGGTCGCCCAGCACGAGGTCCTGCCGCTCGAACCGCAGGAGTGCGTGGTGCCGGCGGGCCTGGGCGTCGGCGCTGAGCCCGCCCGACTCCTCCGACCAGAGCCACTCGGCGTAGCAGGCGAAGCCCTCGTTCAGCCAGATGTGCCGCCAGCGGGCGAGGCCGACGCTGTTGCCGAACCACTGGTGAGCGAGCTCGTGGGCGATCAGCCGCTCCGAGCCGCCGCGGCCGTCGACGTGGTTCGCGCCGAACACGGCCATGCCCTGCGCCTCCAGCGGGATCTCCAGCTCGTCCGCGGTGACCACGACGGTGTACTGGCGGAACGGGTACGGGCCGAAGACCCGGGAGAAGAACGCGAGCATGGCGCTGAGCGGTGCGAAGTCGCGCGCGACCCGCGCGGCCAGCGCGGCCGGGCGCGCGAGCGTGACGGCCACTCCGGAGAGCAGGCGGTCCTCGAGCACGTAGCGGCCGATCTGCACCGACGCGAGGTAGCTCGCGGTCGGCTCCAGCTGCTCGTACAGCCAGGTGCGCCGGCCCGAGCGCTCGCTCGTCTCGAGCAGCACGCCGTTCGCGAGCACGGAGTAGCCCTCCTCCGCGCTCACCCGGATCCGGTAAGTCGCCTTGTCGGCGACGTCGTCGTTGCAGGGGTACCAGGTCGACGCGCCGGAGGGCTGCGAGGCGACGAGCACGCCGTCGGTCAGCTCCTCCCAGCCGAGCTCGCCCCAGTGGCTGGCGCGCGGCCCGGGGTGCCCGCCGTACTCGATCTCGACGACGGCGCTCGCGCCGGCCTCGAGCGGCTCGGCGGGGGTGATCCGGAGCTTGTGCGCCGCCTGGTCGCTGCGCGCCTTGCGTCCGGCGACCCGCACCCGCGTCGCCCGGAGGCGGCTGAGATCGAGCGAGAAGCGGCGCAGCGGCTGCAGCGCGACGATCCGCAGGGTCGCCCGGCCGGCGAGCCGGTTGCTCGAGACCCGGTAGTCCAGGTCGAGCTCGTAGGACTCGACGCGGTAGCCGGTGTTGCCGATGCCGGGGAGGTACGGGTCGCCCGCCGTCTCCAGCCCGGTCTGCGCGTCGCTCACGCGACGGGCGCGTGGTAGTCGCCGACGCGGACCTCGCGCCACGGGCCGATCGGGTTGCCGCTCCAGCGGCTGCCCGCGGGCACGAGCTCGCCGCGCATGACGAGGGAGGCGGGGCCGACCGTGCCGTGCGCCGCGATGGTCGCGGCGGGGAGGATCACGCTGTGCGGGCCGAGGGTCGCGCCGGCGTCGAGACTCACGAGATCCATGCTCATGATTCGATCATGGAACAGGTGGGTCTGCACGACGCAGCCCCGGTTGACGGTCGCTCCGTCGCCCAGATCGACCAGATCGGCCTCCGGGAGCCAGTAGCTGTCGCACCAGACTCCGCGGCCGATCCGCGCGCCGAGGCTCCGCAGCCACCAGACGAGGGCGGGCGTTCCGGCCGCGGCGTGCGCGAACCACGGCGCCGCCACCATCTCGGTGAAGGTGTCGGCGAGCTCGCTGCGCCAGACGAAGGAGGACCAGAGCGGCTGCTCGCTCGGCCGCACGCGCTGGATCAGGAGCCACTTCGCCGCGGTCGAGACGCCTGCGGCGACCGCGCCTGCGGCGAGCAGGACGACACCGCCGGCCACCGCCGTCGCCGGTGCCCCGATCACCGGCGCCAGTGCCAGCAGGGCCGCGACGACGCCGAGGCCGATCGCCATCGAGACGACGACCGGCACGAAGCGCAGCAACTCCCAGACGATCCGGGCGGCGCGAAGGCGCGCGGCCGGCCGGAACGTGCGCGCCGACTCCGCCTCGACCACGGTGCGCCGCAGCCGCACCGGCGGCGAGCCCAGCCAGGACGAGCCCGCCTTCGACTTCCGCGGGGCGGAGGAGAGCACCGCGACCAGCCCGCCGGCCGGCACCGTGTGGCCGGGCGCCGCCATTCCGGAGTTGCCGAGGAACGCGCGCTCGCCGATCTCCGCGCGGGCCAGCCGCATCCAGCCGCCGCCGAGGGCGTAGGAGGCGACGAGGGTGTCGTCGGCGAGGAAGGCGCCGTCGCGGATGGTCGTCATCGCGGGCAGCAGCAGCACGGTCGAGGCCTCGACGTCGCGGCCGACCTTCGCGCCGAGCAGCCGCAGCCAGACCGGCGTGAAGAGGCCGGAGTAGAGCGGGAAGAGGAGCGCGCGCGCGTGGTCGAGCAGGCGCTCCGTGGACCAGACCTGCCAGCCGATCCGGCCGCGGACAGGATGCGTGCCGGCCTCGACGCCGCGGCCGAGCAGGCGCACGAGCACGACGACCAGCCCCGCCAGCACGACGCCGGTGACGGCGACCGCGGGGACGAGGGCGGCGACGGCGCGGGGGAGCGCCTCCGCGAGATCCGCTGCGCCCTGCACGGCGAGGGCGAGCACGCCGAGGCCCGCCGCGAAGGAGACGACCGGCACAGCGGCGAGTCCCACCGCCGAGACGGCGTAGGCCCAGACCCACGGCGTCGCACGCGGCGGGCGCTCGGCGGGGAAGCCCGCGCTCGCCTTGCCGAGGCGCTGTGCGGGCGAGCCGCCCCAGCGCTGGCCGGCCGGCACCCGGCCGAAGACCGCGGAGCCGGGCTCGATCTGCGCGTTCTTGCCGATGCGGGTGCCGGGCAGGAGGGTGCTGCGGGCGCCGACCGTGCTGCCGGCGCCGACGCGGACCGCGCCGACCCGCAGGACGTCGCCGTCGATCCAGTAGCCGGAGAGGTCCACCTCCGGCTCGATGGCGGCGCCGCGGCCGAGGGTGAGCATCCCGGTGAGCGGCGGGAGCGAGTGCAGGTCGACGTCGTCGGCGATCCGGGCGCCGAGCGCGCGGGCGTAGTGCGCGACCCAGGGTGCTCCGGCGAGGCTGACGGCACCGAGCTGGTGGGCGATCCGCTCGGCGAGCCACAGCCTCAGGTGCACCCCGCCGCCGCGCGGGTGGTCGCCGGCGCGCACCCCGCGCAGCAGTGCGCGGGCGGCGAGGACGGTGAGGCCCATCCGGCCGAACGGGGTGCAGAAGAGCGCGAACGCGACGACGAGCCCGGGCAGCGGCACGGTCGGCAGCCAGCCGAAGCCGGGCAGCAGGTCGAGCAGGGCGCAGACCGTGAGCACGACCGTCGTCCAGCGGGCGCCGCTCAGCACCAGGAGCGGCGCGCCGAGGAGGGTCTGCAGCACCTGCATCCGGCGCGGAACCGGAGCGATCCGGTGGCTCGAGACCTCGCCGGCGCCGGTCGCGCGACTCGCGATCTCGGCCGACATCGCCGCGAGCCGGGGGTGCGCGTAGACGTCGGCGACGGTGAACTCGGGGTCCTGCTCGCGGATCCGGGCGACGAGCTGGGCGGCGGCGAGCGAGCCGCCGCCGAGGTCGAAGAAGTTCGCCCTCTCGTCGACCGGGACGCCGAGGACCTCGCGCCAGAGTCCGGCGAGCCAGGCGGTCCCGGCGTCGAGCCCGGGGTCGGCCGCGGTGCTCTCGGGCAGCGGCCAGGGCAGAGCGGCCCGGTCGACCTTGCCCGACACGCGCGTCGGCAGCTCGTCGACCACCGCGAGCAGCGGGACCAGCGCGGCCGGCAGTTCCTCGCGCAGCCGCGTCAGCGCCGCGTCGCGGTCGAGCTCACGGCCGCCGGCGAGGGCGAGGTAGCCGACGAGCACCTGGATCCCCGCGCCGGTGGTGCGGACGGCGGCCGCGGCGCCCGAGACCCCGGGCAGCCCCTGCAGCGCCGCCTCGACCTCGCCGAGCTCGATCCGCCGGCCGCCGAGCTTGACCTGGTCGTCGGCGCGGCCCTGGAAGACGAGTCCGGCGCTCTCGAAGCGCACGAGGTCGCCGGAGCGGTAGGCGCGCTCCCAGCCCAGCGTCGGCGCGGGAGCGTACTTCTCGGCGTCCTTCGCGGGATCGAGGTAGCGGGCCAGCCCGACGCCGCCGATGATCAGCTCGCCGACCTCGCCCTCGCCGACGCGGCGGCCCTCGGGATCGACGACGGCGAGCCGCCAGCCGTCCAGTGGCAGACCGATCCGCACCGGGCCGGACCCGCCGAGGGGCGCGGCGCAGGCGACGACGGTCGCCTCGGTGGGGCCGTAGGTGTTCCAGACCTCGCGGCCGTCGACGGCCAGGCGCTGGCCGAGTTCGGGCGGGCAGGCCTCGCCGCCGAAGATGAGCAGGCGGACGTTCTCGAGCGACTCCGCCGGCCAGAGCGCCGCGAGGGTCGGCACGGTCGAGACGACCGTGATGCCGTGCGTGGTCAGCCAGGGACCGAGGTCCATCCCGCTGCGCACGAGCGAGCGCGGCGCAGGCACGAGGCAGGCGCCGTGCCGCCAGGCCAGCCACATCTCCTCGCAGGAGGCGTCGAAGGCGACCGAGAGGCCCGCGAGCACCCGGTCGCCGGGCCCGAGGGGCTCGGCCTGGAGGAAGACGCGCGCCTCGGCGTCGACGAAGGCCGCGGCCGAGCGGTGGCTGACGGCCACGCCCTTCGGCGTGCCGGTCGAGCCCGAGGTGAAGATGATCCAGGCGTCGTCCTCGAGGGTCGGCGGCTGCAGCAGCGGGATCGAGGCGGTGCTGGGGTGCGGCGCCGACCCGGTGAACAGCCGCGCGGGCTCCGCGTCGGCGCGCTCGAAGCGTCCGGAGCCGGTGATGACACCGCGGACGGCGGCCTCGCCGAAGACGAGTCGCGCCCGCTCCTCGGGGTCGTCGGCGTCGACCGGGACGTAGGCGGCACCGGCGGCGAGGATGCTGAGGATCGCGAGGTAGAGCTCGCGCGAGCCGCTGGCCATCCGCACGCCCACTCGGTCGCCGCGACGCACCCCGGCGGCGGTCAGCTCGGCGGCGGCGGAGACGACGCGGGCGAGCAGCTCGCGGTAGCTGAGGGCGCCGGCGGGGTCCTCGAGTGCGGAGGCGTCGGGGTGGCGCTCGGCGGTGTCGCGGAGCACGTCGATCAGGGTCCGCGGTGCCGGGGCGAGGGCGCCGGCGTCGAGGAGGTCCTGGGGATGCGCGTCCGTGCTCACGAGTGCTCTCCGTTCCGGCCGCGCGTCCGGGAGCGGATCGGCCGGGGCGCCACGGTAGGGGCACCCGGTGTCGCGGAGGTGAACAGCCGGTGCCCCGCGCGGACGCGGAGCACCGACGATCGGCCTAGTGCGCGACCATCGGCCGCGGGCCGTCCGTCTCGGCGGGGCGCTTCACGAAGAAGGCGGCGATGATCGCGGCGGTCGCGATCGAGGCTCCCCAGACGAACGCGGAGTGGATGCCGTCCGCCGTGGCGACGACCTCGTCGACGCCCTCGCGGGCGAGCGCGGCCGACTGCACCGACAGGACGGTGACGAACAGCGCCGTGCCGGCCGCGCCGCCGAGCTGCTGGACCGTGCCGATGATCGCGCTGCCGTGCGAGTAGAGCGCGGGGCGCACCGAGCCGAGGCCCGCGGTGAACAGCGGCGTGAAGACCAGCGCGAGGCCGAGGCTCAGCACCACGTGCAGGGAGAGGATGAACCAGGAGACCGAGTTCTCGTCGAGCGTTGTGTAGCCCCAGAGCGCACCGGCCACGATGATCGAGCCGGGCACCAGCAGCACCCGCGGGCCGAACCGGTCGTAGCCGCGGCCGACGAACGGCGCGAGCAGACCCATCAGCAGCCCGCCCGGCAGCAGCAGCAGACCGGTCTCGAGCGGGGTGAGGCCGAGCACATTCTGCGTGTAGAGCGGGAGCAGGATCAGCGTGCCGAAGAGCGCCGACATGCTCACCGCCATCATCACGATGACCACGGTGAAGTTGCCCGAGGAGAAGGTGCGCAGGTCCAGCAGGGCGCGGTCGGTCTTCTGCAGCAGCAGCTGGCGGACGATGAAGGCGGCGAGCGCGACACCGGCGACGACGAAGGGCACCCAGGGAGCGACGATCGCCTCGCCGCCCTCGCCGAGGCTGCTCAGGCCGTAGACCAGGCCGCCGAAGCCGAAGACCGAGAGGACGACGGAGAGCGAGTCGATCGGGATCTTGCGCGGCTCGGTGACGTTCTCGACCTTGCGGAGGCCCAGGATCAGGGCGCCGACGGCGATCGGCAGCACGATCCAGAACATCCAGCGCCAGCTGAGGAAGTTGAGGATGACGCCCGAGATCGTCGGCCCGACGGCGGGTGCGACCGAGATGACGATGGAGATGTTGCCCATCATCCGGCCGCGGATCGCCGGCGGCACGAGGGTCATCACGGTGGTCATCAGCAGCGGCATCATGATCGCCGTGCCGCCGGCCTGCACGACGCGCGCCGCCAGCAGGACCTCGAAGGTCGGCGCGAGCGCGGCGCTGAGCGTGCCGAGGCTGAAGAGGGTCATCGCGGCGGCGAAGAGCGTGCGGGTGTGCAGCCGCTGGATCAGGTAGCCGGTGATCGGGATGACGACCGCCATCGTCAGCATGAACGCCGTGGACAGCCACTGGCCCACGTGAGCTTCGACACCGAAGTCGCGCATGAGGTCGGGCAGCGCCACGCTCATGATCGTCTCGTTGAGGATGACGACGAAGGCCGAGACCAGCAGCAGGCTGATCACCAGGCGGCTGCGCGGATCGAGGGCCGTCGAGGGCGTGTCGGTCGCGGCGGCGGGCCGCGTCTCGGGAAGGGTGCGCTCGGTCACTGGTGCGTCTCCGGTCGTGAAGGGGATCGTCGTGAGGGGGCGCATCGCCAGGGTGACGTCGATGCGACGGGTGGTACGAGACTCAGAACACTGCCAGGCGCCTCCGACATTCCCGATCGGCCGACATCCGTCGCGCATCCGGCGTGTCGGCCGCGGGGCGAGCGGTGACGCGACGGCGCACCGCCGCCGCCGCTCGGCATGCTGGTCGAGTAGCCCCGAAGGGGTCAGTCGCGACTGCCTGCTGGTCGAGCAGCCCGCAGGGGCCTGCCGCGACTGCATGCTGGTCGAGCAGCCCCGAAGGGGCGTATCGCGATTGCATGCTGGTCGAGCAGCCCCGAAGGGGCGTATCGCGATTGCATGCTGGTCGAGTAGCCCCGAAGGGGCGTATCGAGACCCACCGTCCCCAGCACGGCGAGTCTGCAGTCGTCTCGTCTGCCGTCGGTGGATCTACTTGGAAAGGGATGGTGACCTTTCACGCGGTTCTGGGGGTGAGGGTGACGTCGTAGCCGAGGGTCG